>CAYUZA010000071.1:0-5295 GCA_964449535.1 uncultured Saprospiraceae bacterium | reverse complement strand
CCATGTAACAAAATTAGAACACAAAATCACTTTTATTGGACCACTCAGCCGCATGCCAGCACTGCAACTTCGCAAAAAATACGACATACTGATTGTACTTTCTGGAACTGAACCTCAACGAACCATACTGGAGCATAAACTATTGCACCAACTTGCACAATCAACATTCAAAACACTGCTCATACAAGGTAAACCTGAAGTTACAGAATTTCCACTACAATGTACACCTAATCTTGAAATCCTGCCTTATTTAAAATCCTCTGATCTGATCGAACGCTTCTCTGAGGCAGAACTCATCATAAGCCGATCCGGATACACCACAGTTATGGACCTAATTACTACCGGCAAAAAAGCCCTATTGATACCTACTCCAGGCCAGCGAGAACAAGAGTTTTTGGCAAATCACTTTGATAATCAAGGAATATTTGCAGGTGTTGCTCAATCACAACTGAACCTTTCAAAGGACGTACTCAGAGCTCTTCAGATGCATGGGCCAATCCATCTACCCTACCATCCAAACGAGCTTAATCAACATTTGGACCATTGGCTAACCCAAAATAACATATCACCTCTTACCTCACAAGATGAAATTACACCAGAAAGAGCGATTGCCTAAAAAGTTAGTTACTACTTTTTATTAAACTGACTCATAGTGAGAGAAAGACCTATACTGCAAAAAGCGAGCACCGTCTCAGCTGCAAAAGTTAGTACTTCCCCAAGTTTCTCCATTTCACTTGCTGTCCAAGGACTTAACACATAATCAGCTTGCCTCCCGCGTGGATAATCATTGCCTATACCTATCCGAAGTCTCGGATAATTTTGATGGTTAAGCACAGCATCTATACTTTTCAAGCCATTATGGCCTCCGTCGCTTCCGTTTGGTCTTAATCGTTGCGAAGCAAATGGAAGCGCAAGATCGTCAAGAACTATCAATGTATTGGCAGCAGATATGCTTTCCTTTTGCATATAATATGCTACTGCTTTACCAGATAAATTCATATAAGTTGAGGGTTTTAATAAGATCAACTGTCTCCCCTTATGTTTTATATGACAAACACTTCCTAATGTGTTAGTCTCAAATGATGCACCCTTTAGACCTGCTAGAGTATCTACCACTTTAAACCCGACATTGTGACGCGTATTCTCATATTCACTACCTACATTGCCAAGACCCACTATCAGATACTTCATAATTTTTCCTCTTTAAAATCAAGACACAAAACTACCGAGTTTGCTGAAAATAAGCTAACGCTCTAAAAATATCCATTTTCACTGTTCCCTTACGCTTCGTTTTAAAGTTCATTTTCAATACTATAGGTGTAGACCCTTTACCAAAATGTTTATGCCTTCATGTTTCGGATGGATGCTAGCCATCTAAAACTTAATAGACAAAAATCAAACGTAAAAATGATAATATAAAAGCCAGAGGAGATAACTGAATAAAAACAAAAAGGGAGCAATTCCAAAGAAAAGCTCCCCGATAGGTAAGTTTTGGCTAATAGTTATCTTAAACTGATTTGGGATATCAGGACATACATCCTTGCAACTTTCATTCAGTGCAGAACTAAAGCCAATACAAAGATATTTATTTCATTTATAATAAAAAAGTAAATGCGTATTTTTTTGAAAAAATAATTGCAAGGGAGGCAGGCAATAAAAAGTATAGTTACAATTTTAAAGTAATTCCAGAAAACGTCTTAAAATAATTTTAAGCTTTTTTAAAATATATTAGACTTGGGCAGACCCAGAAGGAATGAGGCCTCTCTTCCCCAACTCTACAACTTTTAAATGCTGAATAGATGTGTCGTGCACTTCAAACAAAATGAGTGTACGCATCACATGAAATCCATGCTGACCCGCTGCACCAGGATTCATATACAACCCATCGAAAAGTGGGTCATGTGCAATGCGTAAAATATGAGAATGACCACAAATGAACAAACTTGGCCTGTAATGCAGTAATTGTTGCCTAACCGCAGTAGTGTATTTTCCGGGTGCACCTGCAATGTGGATCATGAATACTGATAATGACTCCAAGGACAAAAACAAATACTCAGGACAATGTCGACGCAAGACCATATCATCAATATTGCCATACACCGCCTTTACAGGTGCAATACCCTCCAGGGTATCTAAGACATCGATAGACCCTATATCACCCGCATGAAGTATAATATCTGGCTTTCCAATCGCTTCAATGATATGGTCATCTAAATAACTATGCGTGTCGGATAATAATGCTACGCTGATCATGGGTAAACATCAATCACTACCTTTCCAAATTGCTGGCCCCGATTCATATAGTCCCATGCTTCATTTACCTGAGTTATACTAAAAATCTTATCGATCACCGGATGTATACCGTGCTGGTTTACAAAATTGAGCATATGAATAAAATCCAGATCCGATCCCATCGTGGAGCCCATAATAGTCAACTGCTTCCAAAACAACAACTGAGGACTTACTGCAGGAATATCTCCTTCTGTACCTCCATAAATAGAAACCCTAGCTCCCGGGCGACACGCTTTTAGCAACGTAGTAAACCCAGATCCTCCCGCACTGTCTATCACGATATCAAAACCATCTGATTGAGTCTGCATTTTTTTTAATAAATCAGGATCTTTGTAATCAAAGGCTCCTGCAGCTCCCATATCCATCGCTTTTTCTCTTTTCCAAGCAGAACCCGAAGTTACATAAACACGGCAACCAGCCGCTAACGCCATTTGAAATGCCAAAGTAGCTACTCCTCCACCAACTCCCGAAATAAGAACATTCTCTCCAGGAACAGGCTTGCATTTTACCATTAACGCCCTATACGCAGTGAGACCGGCCAATGGCAATGCAGATGCCTCAGCCAAGGATAAATGCGCAGGTATGGGATGTACCTTAGAAGCCAAAATGCATAATTTTTCTGCCAGAGTACCTTGATCCGGCATACCTAATATTCGATAGTCTTTGCCCTGAGAACGCTCATCTTTCCCCCAATTAAGCGAAGGATTGATTAACACTGGGCTACCATTATACATGCCGCTTCCATCTGAACATGGAATCAAGGGTAAGGATATACGCGCATATTGACCCTTTTGTATCCATATATCGCGGTGATTGAGCGCTGCAAAATAAATGTCAACCAACACTTCACCCTCAATGGGCTGGGGCTCTGCCACCTCTTTCAATACTAAAGGACGGTGTAACTCTTCCAATACTGCTGCTCTCATATCAATATTACTTATAAAATGAACAATAGAAATCTGTCTATAAAAAAATTACTAATTCATAATTCTTGTCATCCATCACTCATGAAGTCTTTGTAAATTTTTATATCACAGCACAACATTAATCATACGGTTCAAATATGTTTGCAATATCGTATTTTTATGGGGAATTAACAGAGACATGGCATACCTGCTGAAATCTATTTTTAATATTGGTGTTTCCAAATTTTTGCGAT
This sequence comes from uncultured Saprospiraceae bacterium, assembly GCA_964449535.1. Taxonomy (GTDB): domain Bacteria; phylum Bacteroidota; class Bacteroidia; order Chitinophagales; family Saprospiraceae; genus SLDF01. The sequence goes on along the minus strand of CAYUZA010000071.1, from coordinate 1,844 downwards.
GGCGATACCAGCGTATTGAGACGATGTACAATAGTCCATTAAGGATTCAGCATCAGGTTTTCCAAAAATTGCTATCCAACAGCAGGGGTACTTGGTATGGTCGACAATACGGATTTAATGAAATTAATAATTACAATATTTTTAACACCCGTTTACTAACCACCAATTACGAAACCATAAAGTCGTGTGTTCAGCGAATGATGATGGGCGAACGTGATGTATTGGTGCACGGAGAAGTAAAATGGTATGCCAAATCAAGCGGTACTACTAGCGATAAAAGTAAATTCATACCTGTCCCAACACAAAATCTTTATGGCTGCCATATTCGGGGAAGTTGGGACACTGTGACAATTCTTTACCATCACCGACCGGATATCCGACTTTTTGCCGGAAAAAGCCTCATTATGACAGGCTCTCTTCAAAACATAGCAGATTCTCCAATCGGCAGCAGATCAGGAGATATTTCAGCGATCATGGCATATCACATGCCAGCAGTAGGAAAACCATTTTATGCCCCCGATATTAAAACTACGCTGATCGCTGATTGGGAAACTAAAATACAAAAAACGGCTGAATATTTAAAAAATGAGCGCGAACTGGTTATGTTTGGCGGTGTACCTACTTGGAATCTGGTATTATTCCGTCGATTGTTGGAAGAAACAGGAGCATCTCATCTTTTAGAACTATTTCCCAATCTAAAAGCCTATGTGCATGGTGGAGTGGGCTTTGAACCCTACCGCGACGAATTCAAAAAGCTTCTGCCATCCGAAGATTTCATGTATGTCGAAGTATATAATGCCACCGAAGGATTTTTTGCAGTAAGTGACGAGCTCCACAGCAAGGACATGTTGCTTTTATTGGACAACGGTATTTTTTACGAATTTATGCCTTTGAGCGATTTTGAACTTGGCAAAGAAACCGGCATAGTTCCCCTAGAAGGGGTTGTTACGGGCGTTCCTTATGTAATGTTGATTAGCACAAATGCAGGACTATGGCGCTATATCCCTGGTGATACCATCAAATTTACATCTACTAAACCCTATCGTATATCCATAGTTGGTCGAACCCAACAATATGTAAACGCCTTTGGTGAAGAGGTGGTAGTAGCCAATACTGATCAAGCACTTGCCCTTACCTGCCACGAACTGAATGCCGTAGTTCGGGAATACACAGTTGCTCCCATATACCTGAGTACACGCGACCGAGGTCGACACCAATGGCTTATAGAATTTGAAAAAACACCGTCAGAAGTTGATTATTTTATCCAAAGACTCGACGAGAATTTGCAAATGCTAAATTCAGATTATGAAGCCAAACGCTCACAGTCACTAGCCCTTGACCAACTCAGTATGATTATATTGCAAAAGGGAACATTTATGAATTGGATGAAATCTAAAGGTAAGTTGGGTGGTCAACATAAAGTCCCTCGACTGTCAAATCATAGAAATATAGTTGAAGAAATTCTCCATTTTGCAGAAAATCAACCCAAATGAACACTGACTTAAAAGAAAATATTTCTAAAGAGGTGTTACAACATTCTTTGGAGGAAAGCGGCTTAGAACTTACTTTGTCCGAAGATACAGCATTTGAACAACTTCGCGAATATATTCGTTGGTTGATGGCGCATAGAATGGACTTTCTACTCAGTTTAATGTATAGACTAGATATTCCCGAATCGGCTATCAAAAAAGCTCTATTTCCTGGAAATCCTGAAGAACCCGATGTGGCTTTGGCCAATCTGATTATTCAAAGACAATTGAACCGAATAGAAACCCGCAAAAAATACAGCAGTGACACACCCCCATTACTCGGAGAAATGGAATGGTGATTTAAATGCTTTGAAT
>CAYUZA010000070.1:1034-12685 GCA_964449535.1 uncultured Saprospiraceae bacterium | reverse complement strand
AGGCGTTTTTAATCAGGTCAAAAAAAGTAATCCTAGTACCAAAATTGGAGTCCTAGGTTGTATGGCCGAACGACTAAAAGCTAAATTGCTTGAAGAAGAAAAATTGGTAGATTTGGTAATTGGGCCGGATGCCTATCGCAACATTCCCGAACTTCTTTCTGATGCAGAATCCGGCCAACGAGGTATCAATGTACTGCTTTCCAGAGAAGAAACGTATGCTGACATCAGCCCTGTCAGATTGGATTCCAACGGGGTGACTGCATTCATCAGCATCATGCGGGGTTGTGACAATATGTGTTCATTTTGCGTGGTACCCTTTACCCGAGGAAGAGAAAGAAGTCGCGATGCGTACAGCATATTGGCAGAGGCAAGACAATTGTTTCAGGATGGATATCGGGAAGTTACCTTACTGGGACAAAATGTAGATTCATACAAATGGGAAAATCCTGAAAATGGGCAGTTGGTCAATTTTGCTCATTTGCTTGAAATGGTAGCTTTGGTGGATCCAGATTTGCGTATCCGATTCAGTACCTCACACCCCAAGGACATTACTGACGAAGTATTGTACACTATGGGGCGATATGACAATATCTGCAAGTACATTCACTTGCCTGTTCAGTCTGGAAATTCCAGAATACTGGAGCTGATGAACCGTACATATTCGCGAGAATGGTACCTGGACCGCATAGAAGCCATATCTCGTATTTTGCCTGATTGTGCTGTGTCATCTGATATTATAGCAGGATTTTGTAGTGAAACCGAAGAGGAACATCAGGATACGTTGAGCATCATGGAATTGTCCAATTACTCTATGTCCTACATGTTTTTTTACTCTGAGCGACCAGGAACCTTAGCAGCGAGAAAGCTTGTAGATGATATCCCCGAGGAAGTAAAAAAGAGACGGCTAAACGAGATAATCCGTCTTCAAAATCAAATTTCCTTTCGGCACAACCAATCGGATATTGGAAAAACGTTTAAGGTATTAGTTGAAGGAAACTCTAGAAAGTCAGATGAAATGTGGTTTGGCCGCAACTCTCAAAACAAGGTTATTGTTTTTCCAAAAAATGGACAATTAAAACCAGGTGATTATACGCATGTAACGGTAAAACAAGCCACAAGTGCCACGCTCATAGGAGAACTAGCCTAAACATTAATTATGACAGACTCCCTTTTATCTATAAAACAACGTTTTGGAATCATTGGGATCTCCAAAGCGCTGGATCATGCGTTGAGCACAGCAGTGAGGGTATCTAGTACCGATTTATCTGTATTGATCACTGGTGAAAGCGGTACAGGAAAAGAAGTCTTTTCCAAAATAATTCATAGTCTTGGAAACAGAAAGCACAATAATTTTATAGCGGTCAACTGCGGTGCGATACCTGAAGGAACCATTAATTCAGAACTCTTTGGACATGAAAAAGGAGCATTTACAGGAGCTACAGGAGAACGCAAAGGCTATTTCGAAACGGTAGATGGAGGTACTATCTTTTTGGATGAAATTGGCGAAATGCCCCTAGATACCCAAGCGTTTCTGCTAAGAATATTGGAGAGCGGAGAATATATGCGCGTAGGTTCTTCTAAAGTTCAGAAAACCAACGTACGGGTGATAGCTGCAACCAACGTGGCCTTGGAGGAAAAAATACGCAACGGTAGATTTCGAGAAGATTTATTTTACAGGCTTAATACGGTACCCATAGAAGTTCCTCCATTGAGAGAACGTCGGGAGGATATCTATATGCTATTCAGAAGATTTGTGGTTGATTTTGGAGAGCGATACCATAGAACACCTGTGCAACTAACCCCTGATGCCAGAATGGTACTGGAATCCTATGCATGGCCTGGGAATATTCGAGAGTTAAAAAATATCGCTGAACAAATTTCCGTATTATCTCAGGATCAGTTGGTTACAGAAGATGGTTTACGCGATATAGTACCCCAACTGTTTCGCCGTCAACTTCCTGCCAAAACTTCTTCGGGTTCCGCCAATTTTGAAGAGAGGGAGATTTTATACAAATTATTGTTTGATATGAAATCCGACCTAAATGAATTAAAAAATTTACTCTTTCAACTTATTCAGTCCAATGATCTGAAAATGCCTGATATAACATCTATGCGCCATCTGTTAGAGGAAAGAGCACCTGCTGCCGTGTCCAGCAAATTCACATCTTATGGTCCCGTAATTGAACAAGCCGACGAAGAAGATGAAAACTGGAGCAACAGTTACAAGCGTAGTCATCCTGTTTTTGTACACGAAAATGGAAGTAATTTTGAAAATGTAGAGACAGTAGATGCCAATTTATCTATTGAAGAAATGGAGATAGATATGATTAAAAAGGCATTAAAAAAATATAATAGCCGCCGAAAAGAAGCTGCTTCAGAACTTGGTATTTCAGAGCGCACACTTTACCGAAAGATTAAACAATACAATATTCAGGAATGAAGCCAGGACTGTTCGTCATCTTAAGTTTATGGCTTGCCATCTTAAATTGCAGTTGTTATTCTTTTAGAGGAATTAGCATACCACCCGATGTTAACACGTATTATATTCCCGTTTTCGATATAAGAGCAGAAAATGCCCCCCCAACCATTGGGCAGCAATTTTCAGAAACCTTAAAAGATAAGGTAAGGAATGAATCGCGGCTTCAATGGAATGATATAAGTCCGGATTTAGAATTTACTGGCGCCATATCCGCATTTAGGGTAAGCCCACAGGCCCCTAAACCAGGAGAAACCGTTTCATTTAACCGATTAGAAATTGCAGTTCAAATACAATGTACCAATAACATTGATCCTAAAAAAAACTGGAAACAAACATTTACATTTTTTAATGACTTTGACACTAATCTAAATCTACTCGATATTCAGGATCAACTCATACAACAAATTTTCCAGCAGATAACAGAAGATATTTTTAACAAAGCCTTTACCGATTGGTAACTAAAAATCGTCTAGAATATGGAATCAACATCCAGCGAAAGTACCCAATACGGCGCTTCAGATTTGAAGGATCAACATAGCAATCCATACCATGGATTTGATGCGTGGCGGTGGATACAACAGGTGAGTAAGGATGCAAAAGATGGAATTCAGCCTTCTGATGACATGTTTAAGAAAATCCTGATGGCCTGGCCCAATAAAGAGCTTGTGCTAAGGTGGAAAAAAGCGGGATACAACATGGAGGTATTTTCATCGTATCCTGATCACAGTGCCTTGTCCAGACCTATCCATACTCCACCAGTTTCAGCAGATAACATTAAAGCAGAGAACGATCAAAAAGAGGAGATTTTTGAAAACAAAAACACGATTTGGGAACCCAATGACACTCAATTTGCCAGGGAATTAAGTGCTACTTTGTATCCGATCGGCTTTCTATTTGAAATGAAATCGTCAGATTTTGGTTATTTCTCAACCATCCAAAATGATGAAGAAATAACACTTTCAGAACCTCCTGAAGGTATAATAATACCGATCAAAGAGTCAAATGACATCCCTTCAGAAAAAGAAATCATGGAAATCGAAGCTGATTCGGACAATCAGTCACAATCCTTAAGTGAATTCAATTTACCGCTATTCTTATTTACATGGAATTTACCAGTTACTCAATCTAATGACAGTATTGAAAACAGAATGATGGATACGAACTCAAATACAACTGTATACGAAACAAAAATTGAGAAAGTAACATCAACCATGGATAGAGCAGAATTAGGGCTAGCATTAAACCCTGGAGAAAGCTACACAGAGTGGTTATTGCGAATACAAAATAGTACATCCACAGCCAAAGAACTGGGCTTTCCAAAACCCCTCCGAGAAGGACAAGAAACAGAACATGCAAAAAAACTCAAGAAAATAGCCAAGAAAGCTAAAAAACAGCAGAAGAAAGAAAAGAAAGCGATGAAAAAAGCAGCTAAAAAAGCTGAAGATATTACAGGAGATACACCGGAATCAGTATTGTCCATTCTACAAGAGAGCATCAAGTTTTCACCTTCAGTTGTGACTGAAACTTACGCAGATTTGATGGTGTCTCAAGGATATATTGATAAAGCAAAAGAAATGTATAACGAACTGATGTTGCGCAATCCGGAAAAAAGTAGTTACTTTGCAGCGAAAATTAAAGAACTCAATTAAACTTTAGCATCATGTTGACGGCCATAACAGTTTTAATAGCCATCGTCTGTGTAGTTTTGACAGCAGCAGTATTGATTCAAAACCCTAAAGGGGGTGGAATAGATTCAACATTTGGAGGTGGAGCCAATCAAATGTTTGGGGCAGCCAAATCTGCAGATTTTATCGAAAAACTCACATGGGGTTTAGCTATTGCATTATTCGTTTTATGTATTGTAGCTGCACTCTTGGTAAATACACCAGGTTCTACGGACGTACAATTAATTTCCCAGTAGATAATCTATATTAAAAGAATATGAAAAGAGGATCCTTGGGTCCTCTTTTTTATTTTGTGGAGTCTGGAAAAATGAGTCGGTAGTTGGGAATGGGCGAGTTTTAAGATGTTAGCGTTTAGCGCGTTCTCTGTCCAAAGAATTTTATAGCCATTGTTCATAGATGTTGCGCGCTTGAGAATGTGGCATTAGTTTTCCTGCATTGGCTTCTTTTATGCCTCGATCTATAGCGTCTTTTTCATCTATTGAGATGGAGTCCCACCAATCCTGTTTGGATGACTCCCTTAAATCTATGATTTTTGTTAATGTAGCTTTATCTTCCAATGTCAGCAGCCATTGAATAAGGTCAAGCTTTATAGACTGTAAATTGCTTTCAGCGCTCATCGAATTCTATTTATGACATAATTTGAAACGGAATATTTACAAAAATAGTTCTTTTGAAGCATATGGAATAGACAGTACACCTGCTTATTTTTCATGTATGCTCTTCAAGTATTCGCTGCCTGCTAAGCCTTAATTAGCTATCCATTAAAACACTCCATACCTTCAGGCGCACTAAACGGACAATCCTCCGGCTGGCAAGTAATGTCAATTATTTGCGACCATACCTCCCGACCGGACATATCTACTGCCCTGACATCCAACTGTCCATCTCCACAGACAGAGGCATCAACGTTCACCTGAATGGAATTCGGGGTATAAATTGCCGTAATGGTGCAATTAGTACATCCACTTGGATCCAGATGCTGATGTATGTAAGAGTATAGATTTATCATGATGTTGTCATATTGAAACCTCGTTATGTTAATCAATTGTATTCATCCCCTCCACCATCTCCCGCATACCGTAGAAGTCGATGGCTTTCTGCTTGAGTGGATTGGTGCTCCACTCGCTCCACTCTCCGGTGTAGGGGTTGTATCCGCACTTGAGTGGCTTGCTGAGGATGTCCTCCGGATCCTCCACATAAGCTCTACAGTCTGTACAGATGTAGCGAAATTCACAATCCTTGCAGACGTGGATTTTGTCTTTGTTGATGTCCCAGTATTTCTTGAAGCCAGGTTTTTCTATAGCTTCTGCCAGAGTGGTGTCTTTTATATTTCCGTAGGATTCCGGCATTGAGGGGCAGTTTTTGATGTTGCCATCAAAATCAATAGAAATCTTCCGATTAAGGCATGAGTTGTGATGTAAAGCTTCTCGTAAATTTTCTATATGTATTGAAAAGTATTCTTTTTTTATTGCACCACAATTAGTATTTTGAGGCAACTTCTTATTATGAATTTGGATATATAAATTGTTCGATTTGATTTCTTGTGGATAATGTCTCGAACTATAAATATTAATAACTAACGATGCTTTATTAAAACCACTAGAGGATATTTTCTGAATTGATTCTATTAAAGTCGATATAGATTTATTCGAAAAATCTTCAGCATTGCAGTGTATAAAAACACATTTTAATTTTTTTTCACATAATGAAGCTATGATACTTAATGTTTTTTCCAGACTACAATCAATAAAAAATTCAATAAACCAGCATTGAAGACTTTCTAACTCTGAAATCACTTTAATTACATCATCTATTTGTGTGTTGATCCCAATTTGAAAAATGCAATTTGTTAAGATATGAGGAGAATCATAGATTGATTGAAATCGCTTAAAACCTATTGCTTCATCTTCTGACTCAACAAGAAAACAATATTCATTGGAAATCAAAAAGTTCACATATTCATTCACTACATCTAATGAATAATTATGTGATGATAAATTCTCTGTTGATTTAAAAGCAAAATTTGATACGAATTCTATTAATGAGCTGGGTATAAACTCAATATGGTTTCTATAAGAGTCCACCAAAAGTCCTTTTGTAAATCCGCGTACGAAGGTAATGTTGATATTGGGAACCAGAACACTCATTTATTAGTCCAATTTAATGATCGGTTTATAAAAACTACCTTGCTGAATATCTGCATCATTCAGTCGTTTATCCGCATCTTTAAATCGATCAAATAGCCAATAGTTATAAGGCAATTGTAAATCATCTTCAATTTCAAAATCCAAATAAAAATCAATCATGATTCAACCATTTTTTTAAATTCATTAGCAATGTGTTTTTCTATATGGTAATTGCCATATCCACTCACGTAATCAAACTGTCCAACTGGATTGACTTCTAAGAAAATAAAATCTGTACCATCAAAAACCAAATCAATACTACCCGTATTAAGGTTACAATAATTCATAAACCTAATGATGGAAACTTCAATTTCATCAGGTAATTTATAAGGTACTATTCGTATTAAATTACTTTTATCCAATAGCCTGGAATCACTTTTAGATTTGTTGTTATTTTGAGCAAACATAGCTATACAAAAAATCTTTTCAATAAATACAAAGCATCTTACTTCAAAGTATTTTTTAAGATTAGCTTGAAATAATGAGTAGAAGAATTGACCTGGCACTTTTTTCAACTCAACTAATTTTGTACTTTGATTCCATGATATTTTTTCAATTTCATCATGGAATGAGATAACATCCTGAATATTTTTTGTAATCAAAGAGAATCTGTCCTCCTGAAACACCTCTACATCAATTTTCTTTCTAGCTATCAATGTATCAGGAATTCTCAAGCCTGCCTTTCTTGCATTTATCAATCCGATTAGTTTGTTAAAATTGTAAACTAATGGATCATTTATAACAATAGATGATTTTTTCAAATACTCATATATGAAACTATTTAGCGTTTGTAATTCTTCATCCAAATGCTTATGAATCGCTGGGATAACTTTAGGATTCTTTCCAACTTTTTGATTTATTTTGGGCAAAGTAAATAAGAAATGTGCACGTCTAAACCAAATCACTTTGAAGTTGCACAGATCATATCTTTTCCCGTTATAACAAAACCATATTTTAACTTCATCATTGATTATCTCAATGCTATCAATGATATCAACAGCGTCATCTTCAACTATATCCAAAAATGGAATTTTTAATCTTTGTAACCAAAGTATGACCTTACGGGCAGATTCATCTCTTGACTCTCTTAATATAAAAATTTCCAAATTCTAATTATTTACTCCAGATAATCAAGTTCTGATATTTTTGCTTCAACTTCTCCACCATCTCTTTTTCTTTTTCCAGGTAAAGTATTTTTTCCTCTTCAGTACAAAATTCTTCCGCAGGAAAAAAAGTAAAAAATTGATAAAACTCATAATCTCTGTAACCGTACTTAAAATTATAAAACTGCTTCTGGTATTGAGACTCCAGGCTTTCCAATCCAATCAAACTCCTACGCTCATTGATCACTTTAATTGAATCCGGATCAAGCTCCGGAATCACAAATTGTGTAAATATAGGATAAGCAGATGTCGTGTAATAATAAGTTTCAAATATGTCACCACTGATAACATTGCTATTATAGGAGTCCACTAAACTTGCAAATTGTCGATTGTCGAAGTTGCCCTTCTCTACTTGTTTAGTCAACACTGGAATTAACTCTTCAAAAAAAGCATATCGTGAAAGATGCAGCAATATAACCTCAAGATTCCGCATTCCATTTATTCCTATAGTTTGCTCAGATATGGTGTTTTCATCTGCATGGGATAATAGAAACAAGAAGTTCGCAGAGTCTTGACTGCCGATATTTGCAAAGTTTGTACTCCGAACGTCTTGGTCGAGTCTGAAAATGGAATCAATTTTTTTTGAGATTTCGCTCAGTTTAGATTCGGGCATTGAATTCTGATCAAACAGTCGAGTTATGAGAATAGTGTCAGAAATATCACCTTTCTTTTGTAGGGTTTTCGCATTTCTATACTCTCTAAACAGTGGCTTCTTATGATCGAAAGCATGGATATATCCCATCATGGCAGAATCCGGCTTTGATTCAATAATAAAAGATTCGGCTTTAAAAATCCATTGGAAATAAGCAGAGCTTATGGAGTCTATTTGAGCAAAGACGTTAAAGTCTTTAAGCTCAACAGCATCTTTAAGCACATCAAAATCTTGCGATATGTTTAAAAGAGCGTTTTGAGAATCGAAAGTATTCACCTCTTCGAGTGAAACCATATCTATTCTATAACTGACACCTTTGGCAGGATGAGCAGCTTCTACTTCTGTCTTCACAATTGGTATAAAATTGCCCAGTATCAAATACTGATAAGGACGATCTGCTACAAAATCATACTCATATTTTATCCATCTAAACAAACTGTCGGAGTGGATATCTGATATGCTGAAATGCGGTGGATACTTAAACGTATTTGATAAAAAATTCTCTTGATTTTCTTTGGTACAAAAATCATTGACTGTAAATCTCCCTCCTATCTTATTTTGCACAGAAGCAACAGCTAGATTTTTATCCATCATATAGGCTAAGACTCGATACATCATGGTCAACTTGTATGATTTACCCACTTCAAGTGGTTGAGAAAGCTTGGTTTGATATAAGTTTTTGTGATTCAAATGTTGAGCAATAAACTGTGAATCACCTTCATAGGGTTTCCAAGCATCTAAAGCCTTTTCAGAATTGGTATGTTTTTGATATTTTGAAAATTTTGGATGCCCAAAATGAGTTATTTTTCTAAAGGGTAACAAGGACTGCCAATGTGTATATGCATACACTGTGTCTTTCCCATCAAAGATAAACTCCACCTCTTCAAATCCCGGATCGGGTATAAAATTTTGGGCAAATAGATTGCAATAACAAACAAGGCATAGAGAAGTAATTTTTAATATACTTACAATAAATGTGGAATAAAATTGCCAAGTAGAGGGAGCCTTTAGCCAGACTCCCTCTAAAATCTTTTGTTGGCTACGGTATAGCATAATGACCGCCCCTGTAGTCGTTAAACTGTACACCTGAATCATAGCAGTAGTCATAATGCATCCGATCACTAAAATTACCCCCAGGTGGTTGATTGGGATTTTGGTCGGGTGAAGTATTCACTGTCAAATCATACCCTCCTGTGAATTTCCCCAATGCATCCGTAGAGATCTCTTCTTTGAGGCTTTTTCTAAAATCATCTAAACTCATCATAATACTAAATTTTATTTACTTACCCCCTCTATCCACGGGTTTGGGGAATGTACCGGAGAGCGGCGAGGACAAGATGTGCACCTATTGTCGAGCTGCTTTAAAACAAAGATATTGGGACTTTGTCCGAAAAATCCGGACTAAGTCAAAATTATATAGAATATTTTTTGCCCCACCCCGCACTTTTGTTTTGTCTACAAATCCGATGGCCAATATTTTGTCGGTTTCATAGTAGAAGGTACATTGATCTCTACAATAGGTTATTTCTGCATCCATATTCCTCATGCACTCCAGTATTTCATATAGGGTGCTACGGCTGATGCCCAGCCTACTTGCCAATTGATCTGCCGATCCGGTTGCTTTCAGCCGTATGAGCTGATCGATACGCTCGATAAGTCTTAGTTTTTCGATAAATGTCATATTACCTGGTTGTTTATAAGGTTGAGAAATTGGTCAAATACCCTTGTCAGTATGGATCTATCCTCAGTGATGAGATCTGCCCATACGCCGTCCTGCGCCTTGTATTGTATCTGTCGGCCATAAGTGGTCATCAGAGCTTCCGGCAGCACTATCTGCACTTCGTACAACAGTCGATTTTCCTGATCCTTGATTGACACAGCGGAGATGTGCCTTACCCGGGATTCTACCACCCCCCATTGTTTGTACGGGTACGCGTGAAATTTGAGGATGGCTCTGGTACCGGTAGCTATACTCCTCATCTCCTGGGTAGGGACGTATATTCGCACAAACTTTTCTTCCCGATGACTCTGCACTATGGTAAACAATGGATCACCAGATCTGATAAACCTTCCCTGGGCCACCTCAGGGTACCAATTGAGCAAACCATTTGTCTGTGCATAAAGGAAATACTGCTGCTCCCACAGGACAATTTGCCCAAGTAGGTGCTGGACCTGTTCTCTGAGTCGATGCTGATATCCCGCTAAAAGCTGCGTTCGCTCTTCTTGGATGCGGTTCAGATCCTGTTGAAGCTGATCGACTCTCTGTGTGTTTTGGATAATGCTTTGTTGTGTGCTGTTATAGATTTTCTCTGCTTGAATGAAGGCGGACTTGGCGCGCTCATATTCCAAAGTGGAGATCACGCCTTCTTGCCATAGTGTGCGTTGCCGATTATGATCTATTTGAGAGAGTTCGAGTTCCTGATGCTGTAGTTCCCGATCTTTTTGATAAACTGTTCTAAGTTGATTCAGGTGTCTGATTTCCTGGTTGATGGCCTTGGACTGGATAGCAGCTACCTCGTTGGCACATGCCTGACCAAATTCTTGATATAGAAGTATCAAGCGGGCATAATCAGCCTGTAAGCTACCAAGATCCAGTGAATCAGGTAATATCTTACTATCGTAAATTGCCGCTAGAACAAAGCTGTCGAGTACCCCCAGGATGGATTTTAGTGTGGATACATCCTCCCGATTGGCAGGATTCTGTATATAAGCGATGGGCTCTTGTTTGCTTACGATCTTAGCGTCCGCATAAAACAGGGTATCCAATACGCCATTGGCGATGCTATGATGCAAGATGGGAGGATCCCCGGCTGTCATGACGCCATCTGCACTAACTTTGTCCGGATAAGCGATGTAGTGCGACATAGTCATGACGATCACTGAGAATAAAGCTATCAGCGAGATGCCACTTCGGAGTATCCATGATGGAGGATTGCCGATTAGGTCGTTGATTGGGTTTTGTTCTATTGGTCGTGCCGGCGCTGGAGACATTTTAAATAAGGTTTTGTGCCCTAAAAATATAATTTAGTTGCATATTATTGTACTTATTACCAAATTTTAACTTTTTTTTCACTCCAAGTTTTTTTATTATATAAGAGTAATACATTCTTTCTTTCTTTGCGACTTCGCGACTTTGCGAGAAATACTTCTTCCTTTGCGACTTCGCGGCTTTGCGAGAAATACACTTTTCTTTTTTCACGCCAAGACGCCAAGACGCCAAGTTTTTTTATAATATGAGCAATACATACTTCCTTCCTTTGCGGCTTTGCGACTTTGCGAGCAATTTACTTTTCTTTTTTCTCGCCAAGACCTACGTCATCTTCGAAGACGAGGCGCAGCGCTAAGACGCTAAGACGCCAAGTCTTTTTATACTATGTGCAATACATACTTCCTCCTTTGCGACTTCGCGACTTTGCGAGAAATACTTCTTCCTTTGCGACTTCGCGACTTTGCGAGAAATACTTCTTCCTTTGCGACTTCGCGGCT
>CAYUZA010000070.1:0-934 GCA_964449535.1 uncultured Saprospiraceae bacterium | reverse complement strand
TTGCGAGAAATACACTTTTCTTTTTTTTCACGCCAAGACCTACGTCATCTTCGAAGACGAGGCCTTCCTTGTAACTTGATTTCCGGCATACCTTGTATGATCTCAATGAGTGCATCCTGACTATCCGCCATTTCTCTGAAAGCTTTATGATCTACTGCCTTCCTTTTTTTCAAAAAAATAGCAATCCAGGCAAAATACAATACGGAAGAAATCAGAAAAATAAGCAAAATGGATGTGGAATAGACCGTGAGAACAGCGCCAAAAACCAGTAAAGTAGCCAAAGAAAGAATGATGCTTAGCACTGACTGGGTCAAAAAAGATTCAATCCGTTTGTGATCACCAATTCGCTGCAATAAATCTCCGGTGTTTTTGGCATCAAAAAAGCCTAATTGCAGACGCATTAATTTGATCAAAAAATCTGAGATAAGGTTGACATTTATCCTGACGGATATGTGCAGAATAATCCAGCTCTGTATGAAGCGTACTGTAGTCTGACCGGCGAATAGCATAAGCTGTCCGGCAAGCACAATGTAAATGAACCCCAGGTTTCTGGTATCAATCCCAATATCAACCAAACTTTGAGTCAAAAATGGAAATATCAACTGAAACAACATCCCAAGCAATAAGCCAATGAGTACCTGAACCATCAATTTGCTATGTGGCCTTACATATTTGAACAAGTAGGCGAATGTACCCTTGGATGTGCCCTGCCACTGATCTTTATCAAAATCCGGTGTTGTCTCCAATAATAATGCTACACCTTCATGTCCATCACTGGCATACCCTTGATTGAAATCCTGATGGGTCATCTTCATTTTGCCTGATCCGGGGTCGGCTATCCATACGTGAGATTTGGAAATTTTATAGACAACTACAAAATGATTTTGATTCCAATGAACTATACATGGTAGTGGAGCATCTTTTAAGGTTGGGT
>CAYUZA010000069.1:0-12689 GCA_964449535.1 uncultured Saprospiraceae bacterium | reverse complement strand
CCCTTTTATCCCCCTCAGTACCCTACCCCACCAAAGCGAGTGCAAAGATAATACATACCCCTATTTCAACAAGTATTTTTTAGTCTTTTTTTTCAATTATTTTTTAATGATAGCGACTAGTCCTCACAATCAGCCAGTTAAATTTCACAATTCATTTAACCCACTACCAAAAGTAATCTATAAACGATTATTCATGCCCGGGAGTTCCTTGAAAACGCTTTTTTGATAAAACGTCCATACTCCATAAAATAATAAATAAATAATCCCATAGATAAAAGGCATCCTCCAAAGGGATAGAACCTATCCTGATTCCCATGATTCCCTCATTACTATACATAACTACCGGCGAAGTTGTAAACATACCGGTTAGTAAACCATTGACTATAAAAAATGGAATTAAACTAACCAACCAGGTAAGTATAAAGTATGATAAGAATTTACCTCCGGCAAACCGCCATGCATACATTGAAAAAAATGCCGCCAAACTGAACGTAAGTAATGTGTACATTCTATCCAAATGCATAATCGCTATAAGTCCGAATATTAGCGAAAGTGATAGGAATAACCATTTCATTATTGCTTCAGAAAACGAAATATCAAAATAAGCACTTAAACAAGCATGAATAAAAACACAACAATAAGGTATTATAAAAAACCATAAACACTCCTCAATGGGCAGACCTATCAACGTATAGGGTAAATGATACACATCATTAAAGCCCCATATGCCTCGCGCAGTGAAAACCATATCCCATGCTATAAATACTATGGCTGGCAATAGCAGCGATTTGATTAATAATGACCATTGAGTGTGAAAGTGTACCTTTTTATCAAAACTTAGTAAAAAAGGGAATAAAACCGACCCAAACAAAACCCACGCATAAAGACCCCTTGTTTCAAATAAACCAACTGGTTTCAGCTGATTGACTTCTCGATCCAATACATCTAGTGTCGGGGTAATCAAAAGCAACACAAATGCGATAATCATCATGCCAAAATGCGGCCAATAAAACTTAGTTCTGTCAATAAAGTGGGAAGAAGTCATATGAGCCCTAAACTATTTTTTACTGTACTGCTGCATAAAAAATATATTTTTTGAGTATCAGGTACCCTAATCCTAGAACTGAGTACTTGTTCAGGGGCCGCCTTTTTTATTTTTTCAAACAATGACGTATAATATACGTAAGCAAGATATACGCCAAGCTTACTCCCTTGTGGCAACGCTCTGATCCCTATCAATGCTTCATCGAAATCTTGCTTTATATCCGCCTCAATTTTCCTTTTGTCCGATTCTGTAAACCGCTCAAAATCAACACCCGGAAAATATACCCTGGATCGTACATCATAATCTGATCTGATATCTCTCAAGAAATTAATTTTCTGAAAGGCTGCTCCAAGTTTTCGAGCTGGTTCTTTCAAAGCATCATACCTGTCACTGTCGCCTTCTGTAAACACCCTCAAACACATAAGGCCCACAACCTCCGCCGAACCATAAATATATTTTTCATACAAATCTTCTTCATACTCCGTATGATAAAGATCCATTTCCATACTGTGTAAAAATGCTTCGATCAATTCTATGTCAATGTTGTACTTTCGGACTACTTCTTGGAAACTATGTAATACCGGATTTAAACTAATGCCCTCTTCAATCGCTCGATATGTTTCCTCTTTAAATCGATCTAACAATGCCTGTTTATCATGCGTATGAACAGTATCTACTATTTCTTCTGCATATCTAACAAACCCATAAATGGCATATATAGGCGGCCTGAATCTAGGAGCGAATAATCGAATCCCCAAAGAAAAAGAAGTACTGTACCTTTTGGTTATTAGTTCACTGCAAGCTATACAGGTAGAGTTGTAAAGTGGATCCATAGATTATTTTATGCCTTTTTTTGTTGTTTTATCACTTGATAAGCCACTTCTCCGCTAATAATAGAAGGAGGTACGCCTGGCCCCGGAACAGTTAGTTGCCCAATAAAATAAAGATTTGCGACTTTTTTACTTTTCATTTTAGGTTTCAAAAAGGCGGTTTGAAAGATGGTGTTTGCCAAGCCATAAGCATTGCCCTTGAAAGAATGGTAATCCTTTATAAAGTCGGTCCCCGCAAAATCTTCTTTAACTACAATATTGTTTCTAATAGAATTCCCAGTGAGTCGCTCAAATCTATCCAAAATTATTTCAAAATACTGATCTCTGATGGCTTGGGTATCTTGCAAGCCTGCAGCAGTAGGTATCAAAAAAACAAGATTTTCCATACCTGACGGTGCCGCTCCGGGATCAGTCAATGAGGCACATGAGCTATAAAACAATGGTTTTGAAGGCCAAGCTGGCGCATCATATATATCGCGGGCATGCTCCTTAAATGAGGTATCAAAAAACAATGTGTGATGCCACATATTGGTCAACCTCTTGTCGACTCCAACATAATAAAGCAAACTGGAGGGAGCCATCATTCGCTTTTCCCAATACGATGGACTGTATGTTCTATATGCTGAAGGTAACAGCCGCTGCTCTATGTGTTCGTAGTCCGCTCCACCTACAACAATATCAGCTTCATAATAATCATTAACTGTTTTCACTCCCGATACTGAGCCGTTTCGAACTTCAATTTCTGTAACCTCTTGCTCGAATTTAAAAACTACTCCAAGTTCTTTAGCCAGTGAAACCATAGCTTCTACAACAGCATACATGCCACCTTGAGGGTACCAGGTGCCTAATTTAATATCAGCATAGTTCATCAAACTATACAAAGCAGGGGTTTTTTCAGGTGTAGCGCCCAAAAAAAGCACGGGAAATTCGAGCAACTCAATTAGTTGGGGATGCTTAAAGTACTTTCTTATGTAGGAGGAAATTGAACTAAGCATGTGCATGCCCACCAGACTTTTTAAAAACCGAGGATCCATAAATTCCCAAATAGAGTGACCTGGTCTGAATACAAAATCGCTCATGGCTACGCGATACTTATAAGCAGACTCTTCTAAAAATCGAATTAAATTTTTGCTGGAACCAGGCTCATAGCGTTCAAACATCGCGCACAACTCTTCGAGATTGGCGGGAACCTGCATTACATCATTCGGACCAAAGTATATGGAATAAGATGGATCAAGGCGAACTAATTCATAATAATCTGATGTCTTCTTTCCAAAATGATTAAAAAACTGATCAAAAACATCGGGCATCCAATACCAGCTAGGGCCCATATCAAATACAAAGCCCTCCTTTTTTAGCTGCCGCGCTCGTCCACCAGGTGTGGAAAGTTTTTCTAATATGGTAACTTTATATCCTTCTTTGGCCAGGAAGCAAGCTGCAGACAAACTGGAGAATCCAGAACCAATAACGACTATTTTTTTTGACATCAGTGAGTATGTATGTAATTACTATGTAGGAAATCAAACATCATGGTTTTTGTTTTTGTTTAATTTTTGAACCCGTGTTTTTAAACAGAAAATCAATATCGAATTACCAAGACAGGCGCAACCCAGTACCATTTATACTTGCTATTGGAGAAATTTTGACATTTACACGTGGCATACTTACCAATAATACGGCATCAAAACCAAATAAAAAGAATCCCTGCAATAATAGGGACTGCCCAAAGCCATACCACCTTTCCTCCTTATTGCTCGACCTGCTTTTACCCCTTTCCATAAGAGCCCAACCTGCGGCCATGTAAGCGACATCCATGCCTGTGTTCAGCAAAAGTGCATCTTTCCACTTGCTTCTAAAATGATAAGTGTCCTCCAAATTATAATGAGAGACGTCTCTGTAATGATTGCGCAACAAACCTCCTACAGCAATGCCCGCGTTCACAATATTCCAACCTGCATTCATCTGATGAAAATATTTCGACGATCCCGAGGTTTGAGATTGTGCAGTAATACCAACCGCCATATTGGCAACTGACCAGCCAGCCAGCACCCACATTGATCTTTTTTCGAAACGATACAAACGCTCAGAGACCTGATTTTGTGCAGATAGTCCTGTCAAATGCAATGTCATGAAGAAGATAAAAATCCTATAATTAAACAACCTATTGAACTGCATCATACCTGCATTTGGTCCCAAATTACGATTAAATTTACATTTTAGAACACAATCACAACATAATAAGCAATAGTATCTTAAAAAACAATTGATATATATATACAAATTTTATATACCTTCGCTTCATAACATATATGTGTAGTTGAATAAGATGCTGATTACAGAGTTATAGTTGAATTTCCTAAATCCACCAAATAAAAAGGAATATACACCTACTAAATATTCTGCGGAAACAGGAAATATCAACAATAATGGCAGTTTTATGAAAAAGGGGGAAATTGAATGGACATGGAGAGCACTGAATACTCGTCCTCGTGCTGAAAAAAAAGTAGCTGACATCCTAAAAGCTGCCGGATATGAAGTTTTCTGCCCCTTGATTACAACTATTCGACAATGGTCTGACCGAAAAAAAAAGGTTCAAGTTCCAATGATTAGTCGATATGTATTTGTAAAAGTAAATCCCTCAAATGCAAATGGTGTCTTTCTTTCTCCCAATATTCTATCATTTGTCAGATACAATAAAAGACCAGCTATTATAAGAGATGAAGAAATAGAAGCTATGCAAAAGGCTATTCAGATGGGGGTAGTAGAAGTAAAAATAGAGTCTTGGGAGCCTGGAGCGGCAACGGTTATTTCCAGCGGTCCATTTGCAGGCAAAGAAGCTATAATCGAGCAGAAAGATCGACACTATCTATATGTACACTTGGTCGAAACCGGTTTGCGCATTCAATTTAGAATTGAACCAACTCCACAAACATCAGATGGTGCATTGTCCACATCAAATCGTAAGTAGTTCAATGAAAATAGGAATTTTGGGCACACGGGGCATTCCCAACAGATACGGCGGATTTGAACAATTTGCAGAATTCCTCGCGCCAGCATTAGTGGCTAATGGGCACCATGTTTCTGTCTATTGCCCCAATAATCACCCATTTCAAAAAGACACTTATAAAGGTGTTCATTTAATTCGCTGTGCAGATCCCAAAGAGCTTATGGGCGAAACTAGCCAGTTTCTTTACGATCTGCTTTGTATCGTTGATGCTCGAAATCGAAATTTTGATATAATTTATCAATTGGGGTATACTACAAGTGGATTATGGCAATTCTTATTGCCTTCTCATGCTATCATCTGGAGTAATATGGATGGAATGGAGTGGACCAGATCAAAATATGGAAATTTGGCCAAAAAACTGCTCAAATTTTCCGAAAAACAAGTAGCCAAACATAGTGATTTGCTCATTGCTGATGCGGAACCCATTGCAGATTATCTTCAAAAAAAATATAAAGTTCCGGTAGAGTTTGCTGCTTATGCTGCTGAAATACCCACTGAACCATCAAAAGCATTATTAGAGCCTTTGGCACTTGCACCTAATGAATATTACTTATTAATAGCTCGAATGCAGCCAGACAATCACCCGGAGGAAGCCATTCGCGGTGTGTTGGAAAGCCAAGTGGGATTACCTTTGGTAGTGGTGGGCAATATGGATCATAATTATGGACACTACCTCCGAAAAACGTTCGCATCAGCATCAAATATTAAATTTTTAGGCGGTGTATTCGACAAGGAAATTCTAGATACCCTGCGAAGGTATGCACGTTTATATTTTCATGGTCATTCTGCAGGAGGTACCAATCCGTCGCTGCTGGAAGCCATGGCTGCAGGAGCGCGTATTGTAGCCCATGACAACCCATTCAACCGATCTGTTTGCAAAAATGGCGCACTATATTTTAAAAATACACAAGATATTATATCCATTATCAGGTATGAGATAAGCGAAGCCCAATGGGAACAACGAATAGTATCCAATCTGGAAGCTATGTCCAAAACCTACAGCCCTCATGCCATCTTAACCCGCTATCTTGATTTGCTACAAAAGTATTCATCACCCCAAAAATCTTCAATATGAGTGGAGGTTACCGCAGATACATCCCCATTATCTCTTTAGCAGGTGAGATAATACTACTCGCATTGTTTTTCATAATAGGCTATTTGCTCAGATTTCACAAAGGAGTAATAGGGGCCGAATATATTTTGTTCTTCAGCTACCTGTTTGTAGCATGGACGATGTCACATTTTTTGTCGGGAAGCCACCGCATACACGCCCATCTACATCGCAATAGAATTTTGAATTCGACCTTCAGGTCAATGATATTTTTCTTTTTTTTCTACATGATGTATTTTCAAGTAGCTCCTCTTGGCTATTACCCAAAGCCTTGGCTCCGAGTAATTTTTCCTGTCTTTTCTCTCCTTGTTTTAAGCTGGCGCTATTTGCTCCATATGGCTTTGCTATATTATCGTCAAAAAGGATTTAATTTTCGTAAAGCCATTCTGGTAGGCAACTCTCCTTCAATGGCTCAATTGCAACAGCACTTACAATCAGATCGTTGGCATGGTTTGAGGCTCGTAGGTAATATTTCCGTTGATGCAGACAATTCGCCATCTACCTTAGGCAAATGGGACGACTTGCCACAAATTTTAGAAAAAAACAAAATTGACGAGGTATTCGTCTCTCTCTATCAAATCCGGGAAGTTCAAAGAAAACAATTGGCGGGCTGGCTTAATGAATATCCTGCGCAATTGCATTTAGTACCAGAATTACATGCATTTTCGTACCAGACTTTGAGTATGGACCAAGTTGGAGGCATACCGGTTATCAGTACGCACCCAAGTCCATTAAATTTATGGTACAATCAATTGCTCAAACGCTGCTTCGATATTTTGTTTTCCTTATTGGTAATCATAACATTACTTTCTTGGATCACGCCCATACTTTGGATTATTGACATGTTAGGCGCAAGGCAAGGTGTATTTTTTGTACAAAGACGTACCTCCATTTTGTATAAAGACTTTCCCATATTAAAATATAGAAGTATGGTTCAAAACCATGAAGCTGACCTCCGTCAAGCGACCCGAAATGATCCCCGTATCACTCCATTGGGGCGTTTTTTAAGGAGTTCCAACATTGATGAATTACCGCAGTTTATTAATGTTTTTTTGGGTCAAATGTCAGTTGTGGGCCCACGCCCCCATATGCTTCAGCACACTTTAGAGTACAAAAAAATTGTAGACACTTATTTGCTAAGGCATACCGTTAAGCCCGGAGTGACGGGTTTGGCCCAAAGTCGTGGATTAAGGGGAGAAGTGCATACAGCACAAGATATAAAAAGACGAGTGGAGACTGATATTGAATACATAAGACAGTGGTCTATATGGATGGACTTACAAATTATTTGGAAAACGATATTATTGTCGTTGAAAGTTACGAGGGGGTGATGTTGATTTTTTAATGCATCGATTTTGTGGGACAAAATCGAAACTGTAAGACTTTAATCTCCATTCAATAATCTTTAGAGACCAATTGAAAAGATAAAAGCGCACTTTCCAAAAATTAGCTCCGCTAGTTACCTTTGTTTAGAAAAACAAAAATATGCACGAGAGCAATCAAGACTCTATAAGCCTCAATAAATACATCAGTGATACGGGCCGTTGCTCCAGAAGAGAAGCGGACAAACTTATTTTAGCAGGAAAAGTGTTTTTAAATGGAGTTGCTGCGAAACCAGGAAATAGAGTCTCACCAGGAGATATTGTGCTGGTTGAAGGAAAGCCTATTCTGCCAGAAAATATGCCAGATCACAAGTACATTGTTTTCAACAAACCTAAAGGAATAATCTGTACCACGGATCAGCGTATTGAAGGAAACATCATCGATTATATTAAATATCCAGAAAGAATCTTTCCCATTGGCAGGCTGGACAAGCCATCTGAAGGCCTAATATTATTGACCAATGATGGCAATATGGTAAACAAAATTTTAAGGGCTGAAAATCATCATGAAAAAGAGTATCTCGTACAGGTAAACAAACCAATTACAGAACATTTTATCAAAAAAATGTCCAGTGGCCTTCCTATTCTAGGCACTATGACCCGACCTTGTACTGTAGAAAAAACAGGTCTAAAAACTTTTCGAATTATACTCACCCAAGGGTTAAACCGACAGATCAGACGTATGTGTGAATACCTAGATTATGAGGTACATTTCTTGAAGCGCATCCGCATTATGCATATCGAACTTGGCAATTTAAAAAGCGGTCAATGGCGACTATTATCAACCGAAGAAGAAAAAAAACTAAAAGAGCTTGTCAAATATTCCATTAAAGCCGTCTAAGTTGTATCAATTACATGATTACAATCACATACAAATATCTAGCACTGTTATTACCATTTAACCACTCCTGATTTAAGTCATAAAAAAAGGGAGTTGTAACATGACAACTCCCCTTATTTTAAAGATCAGCTAACTGACCAAAACTAGCAATTATTCAGCTGAATCCGACTCTTCAGCTGATGCAGACGACTCTTCTACTTTAGGTTCAGCAGCAGCTTTCTTGCTGGAAGCCTTTTTAGGCTTATCCTCTAACTGTACCTTTAATGCTGCAAAATCAGCCATATCGCCCAAAGTAGTGCGCTCGATTTTCTCTTGAGTAGCCTTGATCGCCTTAGCAGTTTCTTGTTTTTCAGAATCTTGCTCTTTTTTAACCTGATCATCAGCTTCTTTCCGGATATCCTCCAAATAACGAGTGTGAGAGGCCAAAATTCGTTTTTCATCGCGGTTAAATTCAATTACTTTAACCGTCAACACCTCATCTGGCTCCGCAAGAGTGTTATCTTCCTTCTTGATATGTTTGATAGGCGCAAATGCCTCTAAACCATATGGCAACAACATTATCGCTCCGCGATCATCTTTGCGCAATACAGTAGCTTCGTGGTAGGATCCAACTGGGAAAACAGTTTCAAAAGTATCCCATGGATTTTCCTCCAATTGCTTATGTCCCAAAGATAATTTGCGACTTGCTGAATCAACCTCACTTATTTGAACGGTAATTTGCTCTCCTACTTTGGTAAATTCAGATGGATGAGAGTAACGCTTAGTCCAAGACAAATCAGATACATGCACCATGCCTCCAATACCATCTTCAAGCTCCACAAATACACCATAAGGAGTCAGATTTTTAACTACACCTGTATGAACAGAACCAACAGGATATTTGTCAATTACTGCATTCCAAGGATCTTCAGTTAACTGCTTGAGAGAAAGGGACATTTTGCGCTCATCGCGATCAATTGTTACTACCTTAGCTTCAAATTCTTGACCCAAAGTAAAGAAATCACGAGCATTTACCGGCTGATTGCTCCAGCTTACCTCAGAAACGTGTATCAGACCTTCAACTCCAGGAGTAATTTCCAAAAACGCACCGTAATCTTCTATGTTAACAATCTTACCTTTTACCACAGATCCTTCAGAAATTGTACTTTCTAGAACTTCCCATGGATGTGGTTGCAATTGTTTCAAGCCCAGTGAAATACGCTTTTTATTTTCATCAAAGTCCAGGACGACCACATTTATGCGTTGGTTAAGCTGCAGTACTTCTTCCGGATGATTGACGCGTCCCCAAGAAATGTCGGTAATGTACAACAAGCCATCTACACCTCCCAAGTCCATGAATGCACCGAAATCGGTGATATTTTTGACAATACCTTCCAATACCTGGCCTTTTTCCAATCCTGAGATAATCTGTTCGCGCTGTTCAGCCAAATCACTTTCAATAAGTGCTTTGTGAGAAACCACCGCATTTTTGATAACCTCATTGATTTTAACCACTTTGAACTCCATGGTCTTACCAACGTATTGATCGTAATCAATAATTGGCTTGATGTCAATTTGAGATCCTGGCAAGAACGTTTCCAAACCGTAGCAGTCAACAATAAGACCACCTTTTGTCTTGGAAACAACATTTCCTTTAATAATTGTACCATTTTCGTAGGAATCCACTAAAGAATCCCACGCCTTCAACAGCTTAGCCTTACGGCGGGACAATATAAGCTGACCGTTACGGTCTTCTTGTTTTTCCACGTACACGTCTACCAAATCACCAATCTTCAGATCCGGAGTGTCTCTGAATTCAGTCAAAGGAACAAGACCATCTGATTTAAAATTGATATCCAAAATTACATCTCCGCCAATAAATGCACTTACCGTACCTTTTATCACCTCTCCTTCCTCTACAGAAGTCAGCGTAGCATCGTACTGATTAAGCATATCCTCGCGTTGTTGCTTGCACCTCAGGTGCAGCCATAAATGATTCGTGTTTGACAGTTGTTTCAACGTCTTGCGTTGTGTTAGTTTCGGGAGTCTCTGTCGCGGACTCCTGATTCAGTTCTTCATTCATTTAGAATCAGTTGCGTTTAAAAGTTAGTTAATTAAAAAATTCGAGGCGCAAAGATACGATTTTTAAATCAACCAAAGTACTTAAAAATAAAACTAATATTAAAATGCTACCTTAAAGCGCATTAAACTGTATAAAATGACGCCAAGACTTGATAGGTTATCAAACTCAGGAGATATGCTAGCAACGTGTAACCCACAAACTGCAATATAGGCCATTTATAAGAATGAGTTTCGCGCTTGACTACTGCTAATGTACTCATGCACTGCATAGCAAATATATAAAATACAAGTAACGACAATACGGTTGGAATGGTATATACTTTCTTACCCGTACTTGAGTCTACAGCCTCTTCCAACCGTTGACGTACACCCGATTCATCAGCCGATCCCACACTGTATATGGTTGCCATAGTGCCAATAAAAACTTCTCTGGCGGCAAACGATGTAAGCAACGCTATCCCTATCTTCCAATCAAAACCCAAAGGCTCTATTATTGGCTCTATCATGTGACCAAAATGACCAGCATAGCTGGCTTCTAAAGCATATGATGCCTCCAGGCTAGCCGCTTGTTCCTCATTTAAGTTTAACTCTTGAATAGTTGTTCCCGCTTGTTGAGATGCAATCTCCATCGCGTCTCCTGGTCCATAACTTGCTAAAAACCACAGTACAATTGAAATACCTAATATGATTTTTCCGGCCTCTATTACAAAGGTTCGAACTTTTTCCCAAACATTAAAAATAACATTGCGCAATAATGGCATTCTATAAGAGGGTAATTCAAGTGCTAAATACCCCATTTCATCAGATTTAATCCAAGCGGATAGCATCAGCGCAACCCCCAAAGCACCAATAATACCAGCAATATACAAGCCCATAAACACCAAACCTTGAACATTAAACCAACCCCATGTTGCATCGGAAGGAACCAATAATCCAATCATAACCGTGTAAATTGGAATTCTGGCAGAACAACTAATTAATGGCGTAACTAAAATGGTAATCAGCCTTTCTTTCCAATTGCTTATGGTTCTCGTAGACATAATCGCAGGTATTGCACACGCTCCTCCTGAAATAAGTGCTACCAAACTCCGCCCATTGAGACCAAAACGCTTCATCCAACCATCAAACATATATACCATTCGAGCCATATACCCACTTTCTTCTAGCAATGAAAGTAAAAAGAATAGTATAGCAATCTGAGGAACAAATACAGCTACACCGCCAAGTCCGGCAATTACACCCTCCGAAATCAAATTCGCCCACCAGGATTGGGGAAGTGCCTCTGATACTTGGGAAGACACATATCCAAAAAGGCCCTCTATCCATTCCATGGGCATTTGAGACCAGGAAAAAATAGCCTGAAACACCAGTAGCATGAATACCCCAAAAATAATTGGACCTAGAACAGGATGCGCCAACCATCTATCCGTGCGGCGGGCTGTGTCTTTCATCTGCTTAGGTCTGTGAACTACATCACTAAGTTGCTTTTCCAAAAAATGCAAACGCTCAGTTGTTTCATCTATTTGAGCTTCTAACGGTGAAAAATTAAAACCTACCGTCTCATCATTCAGCTTATTCCCCAAATGATAATGCAATAATGTTCTGTACCGTTTAGGATGCATTCCTTCATCTGTGAAATCAATGCGATTTTGATATACCTTATTAAGGACAGTAAAATTCCTAGAATGATGATCAAAAACCTCTCCTTTTTCAAGGATCTCTTTTAGTGCATCTTTACCCTCACCTGTTCTTCCATTAAAAAATAGAACAGGTTGCTGTAGAATTTCATGAAGCCGTTCTTTGTCAATACTTATCCCTTGCGACTCAAGCTCATCCTGCATGTTTAACAATAAAATCATCGGTATCCCAAGATCACTCAACTGCGAATACAAGAGCAAATGTTTTTCCAAACGAGTGGCATCAGCCACAAAAACAATTAAATCCTTGCCTGAGGTTACATCAATTTTTAAAATAAATTCAGCCGAAATTCGCTCATCCTGAGCATTCGGGTACATGCTGTAAAGACCCGGTAAATCTGTTATTTTGACATTTCGCCCATCCGATAGTTGAAAAAAACCGGTTTTGATGTCAACAGTAATTCCTGGAAAATTTCCAACTTTTTGATTCAATCCCGTCAGCTGATTGAAAACACTTGACTTACCGCTATTGGGGTTACCCACCAAAACTACATTCAAATCAACTGACATCTGCTTCTGATTTTAACTCTACCAATAAATAGGCCATTTCTTGTTTTCGTAGCGCCAGATTATGGTGATCAATCCGAACATAATAAGACGCCTGAAAAAGAGTTTTTTGGCAAATAATCAACTGCTGTCCCTCAGTCACACCCATACTGAGCAGTGTGCGCTTGAATGCCGCATCTTTAATTTGACCAATCACTGCTTTGGTATG
>CAYUZA010000068.1:0-12832 GCA_964449535.1 uncultured Saprospiraceae bacterium | reverse complement strand
ATAAACATATCTTTGGGCTTCGAAATAATAAACCGGCATGAAAAGTATTATGAAGTATTTTGTTTTGTTGATGGCCGTAGTGGCCTTCTTGCCAGCATGTAAGAAACCAGAAAAATCATCTACTACTGGCTGGGTCTATAATGACCAAAAGTGGGGTGGTTTTGAGAAATTGAATTACGAAGGGCAAATCACGGGTCCCAATTTGGTACTGATAGAAGGAGGTACCTTTGCTATGGGTACTACTGGTGAAGAAGTAACTAAAGAATGGGCAAGTGTATCTCGGAGAGTAACTGTTTCTTCTTTCTACATGGATGAAACAGAGGTTTCCAATATTGATTATCGCGAATTTCTTCATTGGAGAAAGCGGGTCTTTGGTGAATCCGATCCTCAGATCTGGCGTACGATGTTGCCAGATACTTTAGTCTGGAGAGAAGAACTTGCATTCAATGAACCAATGGTTGAAACTTATTTTCGCCACCCATCTTATGATTTCTACCCTGTTGTGGGAGTAAATTGGAATCAGGCAGAAGAATATTGCAAGTGGAGAACAGATAGGGTTAATGAAATGCTTCTTATTGAAAGAGGAGTGTTAAACATTAACGCAGAGCAAAAAGATGCTGATAACTTCAATACGGAAGCTTATCTTTTTGGTCAGTATGAAGGTAATGTTAAAAAGAATCTGGTAGATCAGACTACAGGAGGTGAACGTCCAGTTAGATTTGAAGACGGTATATTATTGCCAGCCTATCGCTTACCTACAGAGGCGGAGTGGGAATATGCAGCATTGGCACTTCAAGGTAACCTTAAGTCTGAAAAGGATGATTTGATTTCAGATCGTCGAATTTATTCTTGGAATGGTAATTCTCCTCGTTATAAAAGGCGTGATAAGCATATGGGTAAGATGCTGGCAAATTTCAAATTGGAAGCTGGTAACTATATGGGTACTTCAGGTAAATTGAATGATAAGGCATCATTCCCTCATCCAGTTCGTTCTGGATGGCCTAATGACTTTGGTTTATATAACATGTCGGGTAACGTTAGCGAATGGGTTGCTGATATTTATCGTCCTCAAACCAGTTTGACATTGAGAGATGAGGATAATCACGATTTGAATCCATTCCGGGGTAATAGGTTTAAAGAATTTGAATTGGATGAAGATGGCAACCCAGTTGAAAAAGACAGTTTGGGTCGTTTGAAAAGAAAACCTGTAAATGATGAGGTGACTGCTCAACGCGAAAACTACAAGAAAGCAGATGTGGTTGACTTTAGAGATGGTGATCCAGATTCAGAGGTTAACTATTTATATGGAGTGACATCCCTAATAAACGAGAAATCTCGTGTAATCAAGGGTGGATCTTGGGCAGATCGTCTATACTGGCTTTCACCTGGTACACGTCGCTTTAAAGATGAGGACAAATCAGACAAAACATTAGGTTTTCGTTGTGCTATGATTCGCGTAGGTAGCTCTGCGGGCAACGAAGATACTGGAGGACACAAATTCGGGCAAACTAAGGCAGCACCTAAGCGTCGCTTCTAATTTTTTGACCGTCGTTTCTAAATGTATACTACTGGCTACTCAAACGAGTAGCCAGTTTTTTTTACTTAGTTTTAAAAGTAGAGAGCTTCAACATTCTGGAGGTCAAGTTGTATTTTTGGAAGCTTAAAAGTAACCTATGGAGCGTTTATTAGACCTTTTTATGCGGTATCGAAAGGTGTCTACCGACACGAGGACTATTAGTAAGGATTGCATATATTTTGCATTAAGAGGAGACAGATTTGATGGAAATTTGTTTGCAGCAGAGGCAATTTCAAAAGGTGCAATAATTGCTGTGACTGATGATTCTTCACGAGAAGGGACTCCAGGTTATTTAGTAGTTCCTGATACGCTAAAAGCATTGCAAGATCTGGCATGTGCTTACCGTAAAACGCTCTCTATTCCAATTATTGGCATCACTGGATCAAATGGTAAGACCACGACGAAGGAACTAACTAGGAGTGTATTGTCAATGAAATATAGGGTTCATGCTACCCAAGGTAATTTGAACAATCATATTGGTGTTCCTTTGACTTTGTTGAGCATACCTTCTGATGCTGAAATTGGAATTGTTGAAATGGGGGCAAATTATCCGGATGAAATAGCAGAGCTGGCATCGATAGCGCTTCCGGATATAGGTATAATAACCAGTATAGGAAAAGCTCACTTGGAAGGTTTTGGTTCATTGGAAACCATTGCGAGAACCAAATCAGGGCTCTTTCAAGAGGTAATCAGACAAAATGGATGGTTGTTTTACCATTCGTCTGAGCTTGTTCATGTTAAGTCTTTTGTGGGTGATTGGATGAAAATTTGTGTCGTTGAACAAAGTAGTTTTAAGGTTCTGAATGAATATTGGACATTCGAGCTGCTGTCGGAAGTTCCCATGTTGGCCTTCTCAATGTCAAATGAAGGAAATACATACAAGGGATCAAGTACATTGGTTGGTGCGTACAATTTTAAAAATATCTTGTTAGCTATCGCGGTAGGCAGATATTTTAAGATAAAAATGGATGATATTTTGGTTGGTGTGGCGAATTATTGCCCGGAAAATAATCGAACGCAACGTGTCTCTTTTTCAGGTCATACTATATGGTTGGATGCTTATAATGCAAATCCTACAAGTATGCTTTCCGCTATTCAGATGATGGAAAAAATGCCTGGTCATGAACCTAAAGTATTGATTTTAGGGGGTATGAGGGAAATGGGCAGTGAATCAGTGGCTGAGCACCAGGCCTTATTAAATCATGTGGCTGGATTGGGTTGGTATAAAGTTTTCCTTATTGGTCATGAATATAATAATTTGTTGTTTCCAGAAAATGTATCTATTGAACAATCAGATATAAACCGAGTAAGAGAGTGGTTAGAAAAGGAAAAACAATCTTGTGTAGTGCTCATTAAAGGCTCCAGGGCATATGCGCTGGAAGGAATTGTAAAAATCTAATACAATCATATTCGACTTATTTCTTGTAAATGATCAAACCACAGTCGTGCTTTGATGAGTGTTTCTGAATGATCCCCTTCAAGAGCTGACTCATAATCATCCTGGTTACAAGCATAATATTTATGACTGGATAAATTATCAGGTAGCGTTAAATCGGGTATGGTGATCCACCAACAACCACTCTGATTTCCTTTCACAAAAAGGAATGGATCGTCTACTTCCTCTTCTGTTTGTATATGGAATCGCGTGATGTCAGGGGTTTGAATTTGCAATTCATTTTTTCGATTTTTGATGCCATCAGCAGCATAGTAAATGGCTTGTGCGAGAACATTTATACTCTGTGCATCAAGAATTTCCTTGTTTTCATAGCCCCCTATACCAATGCATGCCGCTTTTTGACTAAATCCGGCAAAGCGCATAAGTTGTGCCATTTCTTCGCTGGTCAATCCACTTTGGTGCTGTTCGTCCTTTGCTGGAAATTCACTTTTTTTAAGTGCACTTACATCCAAGATGATGCAATTGGCATCGCGAAGAATTGGCTCACTTTTTATTATTTGCTGCTTTAATTCACCTAATCGAAGAATCCTTGCGTTATTTTCTTCCATTTCTAATAACTTATCAGGATCACAAAGGTGCCATTGTAAGGCACAAGCATCAAGGCGCAGCAAATTTTGGAATCGTTTTGAACCGTCTGCTTGATAAAATTCTTCGAGCACAGAATGCTTATTGGAAATGGAGCTTAAAATGATATTTTGTCCCACATACCGGTATGCCTGAAATATCCACCTAGATACATTTCTTTCTGGAGCTAAAAGGATGAATGGCTGCACGTTTTCTATCCAAGGTACCATTTGCGAGAGTACATCACTTTCTGTACATTCTAATATTTGAAAGGAAAAACTGTCGGTCCAGTGGAAAGAGTTCAATTCCCTTTGCAAGGCTTGGGTTAATATACCTGTTGAATCTTGAATAAGTATGGGAATTTTGAAAATGGGATCAGTATTCATTTTAGGTCCATATATTTAATTACAAAGTTATTTATATTAAATGAAATTGTTATATGTTAGTATATTATTTTTCAATACTTCAGCGAGTGCTCGTTGTGATATATGAATTTGCATTAAAACCAAATAGTCATATAGTTTTTCCAATATGACCCATTTATGCTTATATCAATCTTGTTAGAAATGAATTTGTATCTATGGCTTGAAATAGCTCTATCAGCAGCTAACACTAGCTAATTTGAGCGTTAAAATAATGTATAACACCGAAGGAATTCAATAGACTAACTTAGAGTTGTCTTCACTTTAGTTAGGAATCTATTTTTTGAAGGTCCCGGAGATTATTTAAGGTGTGGCAAAAGCTATTTATGCTTGATTTTGTTTTCGGACCATAGTCAATATGGTAGCTATTGCAACGGTTTCGCCTGTTTCATCGTATACATCGACTAAAAACTTTACGATTCCTTTAGCTATATCATCTTCGCTCCGCTTTTCCTGATCTATTTTTTCTTTTACCGTAAAGCGCACGCCGA
Organism: uncultured Saprospiraceae bacterium; assembly: GCA_964449535.1. GTDB lineage: Bacteria > Bacteroidota > Bacteroidia > Chitinophagales > Saprospiraceae > SLDF01. The sequence goes on along the minus strand of CAYUZA010000068.1, from coordinate 8,323 downwards.
TGGTCATTCCTGGATAAACTGGTTTGGTAAATCGGCACTCTTCCAGTCCATAATTGAGCAGCACTGGACCCTTTGCTGGATCAACAAATAGCCCTGCTGCTTTGGACAATACAAAATACCCATGGGCAACACGTCGCTCAAATATGGTGCCTTCTAGGCTTGTTGCATCCATATGAGCATAGAAATTATCTCCGCTTACATTGGCAAAATTCACAATATCAGTTTCCGTTACTGTATGTTTATGTGTAAATATGGTTTCTCCAACAACGAGCTCTTCAAAATGCTTGCGAAAGGGGTGTTGAGTTGGTTCTTTGTATTTTGCACCCATTTGAAATACACCCGTAACTTCAGTCAGTGTGGTTGGGCTGCCTTGAATGGCACAGCGCTGCATGTAATGTTTGACTCCACGAATCCCACCCATTTCTTCTCCTCCTCCTGCACGACCTGGACCACCATGCACCAACAGTGGCATGGGCGAGCCGTGTCCGGTACTTTCCTTGGCATTGTCACGATTAAGTACGAGAATTCTACCATGATGGGATGCCGCCCCATAAATATAATCACTGGCAATAGCATCGTCATGGGTAACTATCGATGATACCAAAGAGCCTTTACCCATTTGAGCTAGGTGTATGGCTTCATCTATTTCGCGATAGGGCATAATGGTACTTACTGGGCCAAACACTTCGACTTCATGAATTGAATCACATTCAAATGGTTTATTCTGACGCAATAAAATAGGAGCAAGGAATGCTCCTTTTTCTTTATCGGCGCCCATAACTTCAAAAATTTCCGGATCACCAAAAATTATTTCAGAGTCTTTTCTAAGCCATTCTAGTCTCTCTTTAACCTCTTCTACTTGCTTTTTACCCGCCAAGGCACCCATTCTGACTCCCTCTGCTTTTGGGTTTCCTGGTATAGTCCCTGACAGTGCTTTTATCATAGCTTCTTGAACATCATCCATAAGCAGTTCAGGAACCATTATTCGCCTTATGGCAGTACATTTTTGGCCGCATTTGACGGTGAGTTCTTTTCGTACTTCTTTAATAAAGAGATCAAATTCGGGAGTTCCGGGTTTCGCATCTTCACCCAAAATACAGGAATTTAAGGAATCCGCTTCCATATTAAAAGGTACCGCTCTTTCAATGATGGCAGGATGCGATTTTAGTTTCCTTCCAGTATCAGCAGATCCTGTAAATGTTACTACATCTTGAGAATCAACAAAATCCAGCATTTGTCGCGCACTACCACAAATAAGTTGAAGCGCGCCCTCCGGTAAAATACCTGAGGATACAATATCCCGAACCATTGCCTCCGTAAGAAAAGATGTCAGGGTGGCAGGTTTAACTACAGCGGGAACTCCTGCCAGAAGATTTACAGCTATTTTTTCAAGCATGCCCCAGATTGGGAAGTTAAAAGCATTAATGTGAATGGCCACACCTCGCTTTGGCACCATGAGGTGGTGTCCGATGAAACTACCTCCTTTTGAAAGGGCAGCCATTTCACCATCTACATAAAAGGGCTTATCCGGAAACTTCCTGCGGAGGCTTGAGTATGCGAAAAGATTACCAATTCCTCCTTCTATATCTATCCAGCTATCGTTTCGTGTTGCTCCGGTTCGATAGCTCAATTCGTAATATTTTTCCTTTTGCGTCATGAGAAATAAGGCAAGAGCTTTGAGCATCCTACCTCTCTCTTGGAATGTCATTTTTCGCAACGCAGGATTGCCCACTTCTCGGCCATAGGTTAGTATTGCATTGAAATCCAACCCATTAGAAGAAGCCTGAGCAATTACAGATCCATCCACTGCATCAAACAATAATTCTCCATCACCATCGCCCTTAATCCAATGTCCCAGGACGTAATTTTCCAGATTGCGATTCATCGGCTATTATTTTATCCAGATTTCGTCTACAAATATAAATGCATCTCCTCCAGCTCCCAAATGCCATGAAGGAATAGTGCCAAAATTGCGGGCAATAACTTTAATATATCGCGCCTGTGTATTAACACTTTGTAATAAATCGTTGACAGACAATTCGTAATCATCATTAGCAATTTGGTGGTTCTTTTTTCCTGCAAGTTTATATTTTTTGCCGTCTTTTGAGGTATAAAAATAAACTTCTGTTGGCATCCATATCCACGAACGAACATCTTGACAGAATCCAGCTCCAATTTCGCTGATCTTTTGCACCTTTCCCAAGTCAATAATAGTCTCAAAGTCTTGGCCCTGGTAGCCTTGCCAACCTCCGAGTCGCCAATTTTTTTCTCCTCTGATACCATCTACTAAGCCTTGTGGTCCACCAGCTGTATATTGACTATTATACTTACTATTTAACTCTACCTTCCAATCGGTTTTAGCGGGAATATATTCAGCTTCAATGATGGCACTGGCATTACCAGATTTGTCCATATTGCGAGCTTGTATATTGGATTGTTGATAAATGGAAAATGGCTGAGTATATACTCGCCATTCCTTTTCATCAATCCGATATTCAATTTTGGTATCTTGGATTGCAGACTGTAAAGTTATTTCTACAGAGTCCACAAAGCTTTTTGAAGGTTGATTTAAGAAAGGAGCTACCACAAAAGTGCTTATAGGAGTCTCAAATATAGGTCTACCTTTTATTTGAGAATCGGATGTTGTGATAGGAGTGGGGCCCAGAAAAAATTCTAGTTTTCCACCTTGAATTAGATCGTCATGCTTCAAGAAGTTATTTTCGTAAGTTTTGCCATTTAACACTATTCGCTGGATATATTTATTCTCTGCAGATTGTTGATGTCCTATTATTTCCAAAAACTTACCATTTTCAAATTGAATAGTAGCCTTTTCAAACAGTGGACTCCCAATCATATATTGGGTAGAACCGGGACACACTGAATATATGCCTAATGAACTGAGCACGTACCAGGCTGACATTTGGCCACAATCTTCATTGCCACTCAGCCCATCAGGTTGATTACTATATTGTTCTAACAATATCTTCCGAACCAATTCCTGTGACTTCCAAGACTTCCCAATATAGTTGTATAAATAGGCCATATGATGGCTAGGTTCATTACCATGAGCATATTGCCCTATTAGCCCGGTGATATCTACTTGATGCCTACCTTTAAGTGGCACTTTTGATTGAAAGAGTTCATCCAATCTCTTTTCAAACATCTTCTCTGAACCATGTAAGTTTATAAGACCTGCAATGTCGTGCGGCGCATAAAAACTGTACTGCCATGAATTGGCTTCTGTAAAATGAAAATCTACCTCTTCGGGATAAAAGGGGACCTTCCATGAACCATTAATTCTTGGGCGCATGCAGCCAGTTTCAGGATCGAACAAATTTTTATAATAAAGAGAACGGTTTGTGAATGTACGGAATAAATCTTCACGACCTAATCCTTTGGCTAACTGAGCTATACACCAGTCATTGTAAGCATATTCCAGGGTTTTGGATACACTTTCATGCTCTTTATCTCCTGGGATATGCCCGTATTTACGATAGCTCTCCAATCCGAAATGATCAAGACTCGCACTGTGGACCATAGCTTCTAACGCATATTCAGCGTGAAAATCTCTAACTCCTTTCATCCATGCATCTGCAATAACGGAGGTACTATGGTAACCTATCATGCAGTAAGTTTCATTTCCAGCCAACTCCCAAACTGGTAGGAGACCACCGGTACGATATATGTTGAGCATGGAGCGAATAAAAGCCGCGTTGCGTCTTGGGCTGATCAGATTGTACAGGGGATGAAGAGCTCTATAAGTATCCCATAGTGAAAAAACAGTGTATTGATCATGATTTTGCTGTGAATGAACGAATTTATCCATACCGCGATATCTCCCATCAACATCTGAAAAAATATTAGGGTGAATCATAGTATGGTATAATGCAGTGTAGAAAATGGATTTAAGAGAATCACGGGGATCTTCTATTTCTATTTTTCCCAATTCTCTCTCCCAAGAGCGTTGTGCGTCTCCTTTCACCGCTTCAAAATTCCAATGAGGTATTTCTTGCTGTAAGTTCTTCTTGGCGCCCTCGATATCTACGGCAGATATCCCTATTTTAATCAGCAATGGCTCATCTTTGCGCAACATAAAAGAAAAATAGCTTCGCAGATCTGGGTCTGAGATTTGGTTAAATCCACCGCCTTTCCATTCCCCGCGGCTGAAGGTACCGCATTCGTGAAAGGGTTGCGAAAATTCCATATAAAAATATACTACCTGATCTTCCGCCCAAGCTCTTGATCGTCTGTGACCAGCAATTACAGTTTCACTTACAAAGTCTATCGATGCGTCCAACACTGGATCTCTATGGACCAAATCAAGTGCAACGAATCCCTTTGGTACATCAGGGAAGGTGTAACGATGCATTGCGGCTCTTTGACTACAGGTTAGCTCTGCATTGATATTTGGCTTATCTAAAAATACTTGATAATAGCCAGGTTCTGCTTTTTCATTGCTTTTCTGAAATGTTGAAGCAAAGGCGTAATCGCGCAATAAAGGAAGCCCGATTCCTGGCATGAGAAGAATATCTCCGTAATCAGAAACTCCTGTTCCACTAAGGTGTGTATGTGAAAATCCATAAATAACCGTATCGGTGTAGTGGTAACCTGAGCAGCCATCCCATCCGGTAAGTCGAGTATCTGGACTTACTTGTACCATTCCAAAAGGAGTCGTAGCGCCTGGGAAGGTATGACCATGACCACCGGTCCCCACGAATGGATTTACATACGGAGTTACCTTTTGAGAAATGGCTGGGTTATTGAAATAAAAAAGAGCAAACAAAATTGTAATGCATCGGTACGTAAACTGCATGAAACACTTTTTAGATAAAAAATAGATCCGTGAAAATAAAGAAATTTAGTGTAAACTGCAGTAATGATTGAAATAATAGTCGACGGTTATGATGAGTTGATTTGGTAGAAAATTACCTAATTACATATAAAAAGGTCCGACACTTTGGCACATCGATTTATTTGTGCCAAATAAAAAAAGGAAGCTACTAATAGGAGCTTCCTTTTTTGTGATAACAGCCCTTCGATGTTGGGAAAGGAGTATGATAATTTTAACTGATTCCAAGTTTGTTTTTAATCCATCCGGTAGTAAGTGACTTTGGTCTTTCAAGAGGGAGACCAAGGCCTCTAGACCAGCACAATTGGGCAAGGACACCCATCGCCCTGGATACTCCGAATAGTACAGTATAGAAATCGTACTGATTCATGCCATAGTGCACCAATAATGACCCAGAATGTGCATCAACGTTGGGCCATGGATTTTTAACTTTGCCTAAGTCCTCCAAAATAGGCGGAACCACTTCGAAGATATTCCATATCACTTGTACTATGGAACTATCGGGAATGTTCTTTTCTGCAAATGCTTTTTGAGCCATAAAACGAGGATCAGGTTTGCGCAGGACGGCATGCCCATATCCAGGAATCACCTTGCCTTCGCTCAAGGTTTTGCGTACGTAAGCGGCTATTTGTTCTTTAGAAGGTGTTTCAGTGCCTAGCTCTTCGATCATCTCAAATACCCACTTAATCACTTCCTGATTAGCAAGGCCGTGCAGAGGTCCTGCTAGCGCGTTTATACCAGCGGCTAGAGACAGGTATGCATCTGAGAGAGTAGAACCAACTAAATGTGTTGTGTGCGCAGATGCGTTTCCACCCTCATGATCTGCATGGATAGTAAGGTATATTCTCATTAACTCAAGAAATCCTGGATCGTCATTGCCCAGCATATGTGCAAAATTCCCTCCCCAATCAAGACTTGGGTCAGCAGGTATGTGCTTATTATCAAAATAGGTACGACGGAAGATGTAGGCAGCTAATTCTGGTAACTTGGCTACCAGGTTCATGGTATCTTCATAGGTAGCGTCCCAATAATAATCTTTAGACATTCCCTCAGCGTACTTTGCAGCGAAAATACTGTCATTTTGTAAGGTCATAATGCCTATAGTAAACTGCGTCATAGGATGGGTGCCTTGTGGCAGTGCGTCCAATACGCTCTTCGTATAATTGGGTAGACCACCGCGAGCACGCCAATCATCGGCAAGGGATTTTACTTCCTCATAAGTGGGAATCTCATCGACTAACATAAGCCAAAATACTCCTTCTGGAAGTGGTTCTGTACCTCCTGGTGCTTTTGGTAACAATTCTTGTAACTCGGGTATACTATATCCCCTAAAACGAATACCTTCCTCTGGGTCTAACAGTGAAGTTTCCCAAACCATACTTTTGATACCCCTCATACCCCCATAGGCTTGAGATACGGTTACCTCATCTAATTTAGTTTGACCGTGTTCTTTTAAAATTTGTCTAATTTCCAGCGTGAGCTCCTGGAACTTTTCATAAAAACGCTTTTTTAGCAATTCCATATTGCGTAATAGATTTGTTCAGTGGATTATCTAAATGTAAGGTACAAAGCTACTGAATATACCCTTTACTTGATAGCAAAACGGCGGGGTAGTTTCTTTTGTTTTATTTTTAATCGCTTTTTTTTTGGAAAACCTAATGTCGGCAGACAGGATAACCCTTAGGAGATTATTAATTCATCAAGGCAAAAAAAAAGCGAATCCGTAGGAAGGATTCGCTTTTAAAAATTTTATGACAGTCTCATTTAGTAAGAGGCAAATCTATTGTCTTTGATCGTATACTTCTCTAACAAAGCAGGAACTAATGTAAATTCGATATTTCTTCTGTTGGACATCTGAGTTGTATTACGAATAAATGATGCATCAAACATCATTCCAGTCTCTTCTTTGTTGGTAGGGCTAACTACATATACGCCTGCATTACCTTTTATTGGATTTGAAGTTTTGTTTAAAGCCATACCGCAGGCTGTAGCGACTACAACGGGTTCATTTCCAGCGTCTGTTATAAATGTATTGATAAATGTAGCGCCTTCCATGGTTTTAACTTCAGAGCCATAGGCTGCAGCTGCTTCGGAAATATTCCTACCCTTGATTTTGTCTGCGATTATTTGGAATTTTTTCTCATTTTTAACCAACAATTCTATTTCATCTTTAAGTGCTTTTCCAGATGGCACACCTTCAGGAATAATTGTTTTGAGACCAGCTATGATGTATTTGTTGGTGTAATATGTGTTTTTAGCGCTCATGCTATACACTTCACCGGACACATCGCCTTCCTTTCTGCTGGAAGCAAATGCCCAACGAATCATTTCACGAACATTATTTTCTTCGCTGATAGAAGATATGATATAGCTATTAATGGTTACTGGTGTAGATGATTGCATGCGAAGGCCTTCTTTTCCTTTCAGGGCTTCTTTAAGATCTGCAAGACTCTTTGAGTTATTAAGAAGTGAGTAAGCCAAGTCTTCCACTTCTTTTTGAGTTTCTTCACTTGGTACTATCTCCCGGTTGATAATACCTATGTTATAACCCATTTCGTTATTGATATACTTGCGATCCGTTACTTCCACCAGGTGTATACCAAATTGTGTGAATACAACTTTCAGTTCGCCAGGCTCAGCGCCAAAGAAAATCATGTCATTGAATGGTTTTACCATGGTACCTTGAGCGGCATACCCCAAATCTCCTCCATTCGCAGCACTTCCATCAGTACTAAATTGCTGAGCCATAGCCTCGAATGTTGCTTGTTTGCTCTCAATAACTGTCTTTATGCTATCAATCTTAGTTTGCGCAGTTGCAAATTCTTCCTGAGTGTTCACTTTGAGCAATATATGGCGTGATTTAACAGAATCAGGGATTGCTTTTTTATTGAGCATTTTTACGATAGTATACATATTTTCATTTTGGAAAGGGCCTAGGATTTCACCTTTTGCCAAGGCAGCTATCGCATCAGCCTGAGATGCAGGAAGATCCGCTTTTTTCATGTAAGCACTTTCCAAAACACCTAAATTAGTCTCTAAAAATAATGTATCATTCTCTGTAGTGGCAAATCCTTCTTTAAGTGCTGCTACCTCATTTAATACCTTAGCACTATCGTCAGCACTTGGGATTACATCCATGACAATGTATTCCAATATTCTTTTCTCTTCTTTTTGTTTATACTTTGCTTTATTCTTTTGGACATAAGCATCAAGGTCTTTATCTGTTACTTCCACTTCGCTGTCTGGAATCTGATCGTATGTAATTTGTGCAAACTGGAAATTTACTTTATCATTATTGTCCTTAAGGTCCATCTCAGCTTGCCATTTAGGCGTATAGATAGCCTTCGCTACCAAATTCGCCAATTTAGTTTCCATACGCTCTTTTACTATTTCTTTTTCCTGCGCAGCCCAAAAAGGTCTCATCGTTGGATCTAAAGAATTTTTTTCAATAGAAGCTTTTATGGAACTTAATTG
>CAYUZA010000067.1:9627-13105 GCA_964449535.1 uncultured Saprospiraceae bacterium | reverse complement strand
AGAATTGATATACTATGAAAAATATTTCTGTCGCATTAAATGTAGTTTTAATTGTTGCCGTAGCTTTCCTTTATTATAAAACCTTTTCTGAAGGAAAGGGAAGTGTGGCAGGACAGCCAGGTGCAGAATTGTCCGGTATTTATTATATAAACATTGATACGCTAAATGAAAAGCTTGATTTTTTAACCATTCGACAAGAGGAATTAGAAAAAAAGGAAATAGATGCTGACGTGGCGCTAAAGCAAAAAGGTGCTGAATTGGAAAAGGAAATTATGGCTTATCAGTCACAGGCACAACAAGGTCTTCTTACGCCCAAACAAATGCAAAGTGTAGAACAACGCTTGGCCAAAAAGCAGCAAGCGTTGATGAATGAAAGAGATAGTATTACAAGTTCTCTTTTGAATGAAAGTCAAGAAATTAATAAGGTCTTATCTGAGAAGCTAAAAAAACAAATTGGTGTGTTTTCTGAAACCAATAATTGCCAATTGGTACTCGGCTATACAGAAGGTTCCAATGTTTTGTTTGCCAATGATAATATGGATATTACAAGGCAGATACTTGAAAAAATGAATGCGGATAAGGAATGATTTGTTATTCATTTGAATAACGAGTCGCCAATTTTTAGGTCTTTTTTCTCAAATTGAATTTATTATTTATTTGTCGTTAGGTATTTTCGATTAATGACAAGACAAGATTATGACGCCATAGCAGAACAGATTCCTAAGAATCCTGGTGTATATACTTTTAGAGATCAAGATGGTACTATTTTATATGTAGGAAAGGCTAAGAGTTTAAAAAACAGAATAGCATCTTACTTCAACGCACAAGGCAGCAGTTACAATAAGACCAGAGTTATGGTCAAAAATGCTCATCATTTGGAATATATCCTTGTGGAATCAGAGCAAGATGCATTGCTTCTCGAAAATACACTTATAAAAAGTAATCAACCTAAATACAATGTCAGTCTAAAAGATGGCAAGTCTTATTCTTATTTGTGTATTAAAAAGGAAGCATTTCCCAGGGTTTTCTTCACACGAAAAATTATAAAAGACGGATCCACATATTTTGGCCCCTACACATCAAAGTGGCGGATGATGCAAATCATGGAGGTTATTCGAAAAATATTTCCATTGCGTACTTGTTCATTGAACCTTAGTCCCAAAGGGCTATCTAATAATTCTTATAAAGTTTGTTTAGAATACCACATTCGAAACTGTAATGGTCCTTGTGAAGGTTTTGAAACATCAGAAACTTACGATGAGCGCGTAGCCCAAATTAAGAATATTCTTAAAGGCAATTTTGGTCCCGTTAAGGATTTTATCAGAGAGCAAATGATGCATTATGCTGAATTGCTTGAATTCGAGAAGGCTCAAATTTGGAAAGAAAAACTATCTCTATTCGAGGACTACCAAAGTAAATCGACTGTGGTAAGCACAACGGTGTCGGATGTAGATGTTTTTTCTCTTGCTATGGATGATGACAATGCTTACGTAAATTATTTAAAAGTAGCTAATGGAGTTTTGATTCATACCTACATGCTGGAGCTTAAAAAGAATCTATCCGAGGACCCGGAAACTTTATTGACTTATGCAATCGTGCATTTGCGTGAAAAATTTTCAAGTATCAGCCCGGAAGTTTTGGTTCCTTTCGGTATTTCTTGGTCCGAACAAGGTGTTAAAGTTTTGGTGCCACAAAAAGGTGATAAGTTAAAATTATTGGAGCTGTCTGAAAAAAATGCCCAGTATCATTTGCAGCAGAAGCTAGTAGAGCACGGCAAAAGGACTCAAAAGGAAAGTAGTGCTGAACGTATACTTCGAACGTTGAAAGAAGATTTGCAAATGGAAGAGGTTCCATTTCATTTGGAGTGTTTTGATAACTCTAATTTGCAAGGTACCAATCCGGTGGCGTCCTGTGTTGTTTTTAAAAATGCACGCCCAGCAATTAAAGAGTACCGACATTTTCATGTTAAAACAGTGGAGGGACCAGACGATTTTGCCAGTATGGAAGAAATCGTATTCAGAAGATATAGGCGTTTATTGGATGAAGAAAAGACCTTGCCACAGCTTATTATTATTGATGGCGGAAAAGGCCAATTGAATGCCGCTGTAAGAAGTATTAAAAAATTAGAGATATATGATCGCGTAACCGTAATTGGAATTGCCAAAAAATTAGAAGAAATCTATTTTCCGGAAGACCCCATTCCATTGCACATTAATAAAAAATCTGAATCTTTAAAACTAATACAACAAGCTCGTAATGAAGCACATCGTTTTGCAGTTTCTTTTCACCGCACTATGCGTTCCAAAAACGCTGGAAAAACAGCATTGGAAAATATTAAGGGTATTGGGCCAGTCACTACCCGAAAGTTGATGTCTCATTTCGGGTCATTACAAGGTATAAAGGATGCCGGTTATGAAAGTTGGGTTTCGTTTGTTGGACAATCTATAGCCAATCGTTTAAAAGTACATTTTGATGAACAAGGTTAGTTCTTTTTATCCAAAGGTTTTTGCTTATCTATGTTGTATCTTATTTGCTTGTTCCAATCCGTCCGGAATAAATGATTCAATAACTGATCTTCATTCTTTTGATTTAGATACTCCGGTTGGAATTAATGGTGCAGAACAAGATTTTAATCAACAAGAGTTGATCCGAAAATATGATTTGGATTCTATGTTGTGGATGGATATGTCTAAGGTTTTAAGATTTGCAAAATTTGACATTTTATACGCAACGGAATCTAATTTCACAGGTCGCAAAATTTATGATTGTGGTCGTTGTTTTTTACGCAGATCAGTAGGAGAGAAGCTCCAAAAGGTTGAAGCAGATTTACATCAAAATGGATATGGTTTAATGATTTATGATTGCTATCGACCTGCACCATACCAACAGGTTTTATGGGACGTAAAACCTGATCCCCGCTATGTAATGCCACCTTCAAAAGGTTCGAACCACTCTAGAGGCGTTTCTGTCGATTTAGGGTTGTATCATATAAATAATGGTAAACTATTGGATATGGGAACTCCTGTTGACTTTTTAGGAAAAGCTTCTCATTGGGATTATGAGAATTTGTCTTCTGATGTCAAATATAATAGAGTCAAACTACGCGATGCTATGGAGCGTCAAGGTTTCAATACGATCAGCACGGAATGGTGGCATTATGATCTTACTGAATTTTTGTATTATGATTTGACTGCTGATTTGTGGTCTTGTCCTTAAGGGTCTTTAGTTTCATTTCTAGCATGTATATATAACGTAAGCGCACGAATAGAGCCAAGATGTACGATATCACAAGTCCCCTGTATCCATCTCGGAATCCTTGTTTTATTATAAAATGCTTAAAAAACCTAAAAGATGGTTTAAACCATAAATGATATAGTGTGATGCGCTTTGTTTTTGGCATGTACTCTGTTGCCGACATCTTAGCATATCGTATTTGTTTTTGAATAAAAAATTCAAGGTTGGGTGATGTGTAATGATG
>CAYUZA010000067.1:2998-9617 GCA_964449535.1 uncultured Saprospiraceae bacterium | reverse complement strand
CAGAATCCCTTTGATTCGACTTATATTTTGGCGATCCAGATCAAAGGTTTCGTGAACCTCACCCTGTGTATAGCGCAATCCGTTGTTTTGGATTAGTCTTATTATCCAATCATTTTGCCACCCACTGTATTTTATCTCTTTACCTAAGAAATATTGTCTTCTCAAAAATGCAAAAGCAGTGGGCGTATTATTCTGAATTGGTGTATTTGCCACTCTTTTTATGTTATTTATTATTTCCTCGTCTGGAAATTCATCTGCGTCTAATAATAAAATCCAAGGATAGGAAGCCTGATTTATACCGTAGTTTTTTTGATCTGCTGGATTGAGATAGTGTCGCTGAATGGTTTTAGCACCAAATTGTTTTGCCAAGGCCAAGGTATTGTCTGTGCTATATGAGTCAATTACGATAATTTCCTCTGCCCAGGTTAACAGTGGAAGCAGTTTTTCAAGATTATCTGCCTCATTGTGGGTAGGTATAAGTATGGTAACTGCAGCCTTGGAGTCCATAATCCTTATTGCCGTTTAGTTGTCGAAATATCCTGTTAGCCTGCCTATTGCCAAAAAATCAGGTTGTACAAGTATCTCTTTGTTATACTGTAGCGGTCTACCTTTTTCAAGGCAGACCATCATTCCACCTGCTTCTTCTAAAATGATTTGAGGGGCACAAGTATCCCATTCCATCATTTTACCTCCAACTTTTGGATAAAGATCTTGTAGGCCTTCAGCTATTGCCATCATTTTAAGTGAGCTTCCCAACGGTGTCGTTTTCGGTTTATCCAACGATTGAATATAAACTTTGGTGCCTTCATTCATATGAGATCTTGAATGCACTAAGCGTAAATTTGGAGCTGTAAGGTCGACCTCATGGGCTCTTATCGGTACATTTTGATTTTCTATTTCTAAAAAGGCCCCGCCTTTTTTGATCGCGGAATACATTTTATTGAAATAGGGTAGGAATACAACTCCTAATATAGGAACTCCCTTCTCAGCTAACGCAATATGTATGGCGAATTCTCCATTTTTGGCCATGAATTCCTTTGTTCCATCCAACGGATCAACAATCCAAACTCGGTTATATTGTTCCCTTATTTCCCATGCAACTAAGGTATCTTCTTCGGATATAATTGGGTAATTAGTACCTAGTGCAAGTAGTTCATTTCTAATGATTGCATTGCTTGCCAAATCTGCCTCTGTTACCGGGGAGCTGTCTGATTTTATCTGTAAAAATTCATCTGAATGCCTGTCGGAGTCATAATAATGCATTATTGTTTCACCTGCAAGTCGGGCTATCTTTTTTGTTTCTGTTAATAATATTTCTAAGGGTGTGTCAAGTGTTGCAGACATATGTTTAATTTTATACCTTAATCTTACTCAATGAAACAATGGTTAAAGGTAAAAAGATTTTAGTAACTGGTGGTTGTGGATATATAGGTAGTCATACACTGGTAGATCTTGCTCACAAAGGGGCTCAATTACTCTGTGTGGATAATTTATCTAATTCAGATGCAGAAGTTCTTTCTGTTATAGAGAAAATTACGGGTGTGAAGGTTGATTTTCTTAAAATTGATCTTCAAGATGCTAAAAGTACATTTTCTATTTTTGAAACACATAACGATATTGACGGTATAATTCATTTTGCTGCCTTAAAAAGTGTTGGAGATTCAGTACACGATCCTGTGGGTTATTATAAAAATAATCTCCTTAGTTTACTTAATCTGTTGGATGCAATGCAGGTTTTTGGAAATCGTCCCTTTGTTTTTTCATCATCCTGCTCAGTATATGGTAATGCCAAATATCTTCCAGTTACAGAAACAACTCCACTTGGCAAAGCCGAATCACCTTATGCAAGGACTAAAATTATGGGCGAAGAAATAATTTCCGATTTTGCATATACTCACCCTGATTCTTCGTTTGTTTTATTGAGGTACTTCAATCCAGCTGGAGCTCATCCGAGTGGTTTAATGGGTGAAAATCCTATAAATCCAGCCAATAATTTGTTGCCAATAATAACAGAAGTTGCTGCTGGATTACGACCAGTTTTATCAGTTTTTGGAAATGACTATAATACACCGGATGGAACATGTATAAGAGATTACATCCATATTATGGATTTGGCCTCTGCCCATAGTGCATCTTTAGAATATTTATTTGAAAATACTTTAATAGCGAACTGTGATGTTTTCAATGTTGGAATGGGCAAGGGGGTTTCAGTCTTAGAGGCGATTTCTGCATTCGAGCGGGTTACAGGTCATTCACTTAATTATAACATTGTGGACAGGAGAAAAGGTGATGTAGAAGCTGTTTTTGCAGACACTTCAAAAGTAAATAGTGTTTTAAATTGGAAGCCTGTTTTTTCATTAGATGACATCATGTTGAGTGCTTGGAATTGGCAGTTAAATAAGCGTAATGTGTATTGAGTTGATTAATATGGTGAATTATTTTTTCTGAAATAAGTTGTTCATAAAACTTGCTAAATTTCGATTTTTACGCACATTATTGTCGCATTTTATAGAACTTTGCTACTTATGGATCATCTAAATACTTACTCCTTGAGTCAATCGCTTTGGAAATGGGGCGTTCTTCCCATTCCTGGTGTTTGCATTATAAAAAGTAAGTATTCAACTTCTTATCCAGATTGGCAAACTTCTATGTTTTGTCCTCCCGAGTTGCATTATGAGTATGAAGCCTGGAAAGATGATTTACCCTCCATTATTAATTTTAAGAAAAACAATCCCGAATTATATGATGTAATGACCGTATTGTCTGATAGGTGGTCGGTTGAATTAAGTCAGGGGAAAGTTGTAGAAATTGAAAGTATTGGTAGCTTACAACTGTCTCTAACTAGTGAAATTATTTTTACTAAAGATGAAGAAACATCCCTACCCGCCTATTTTTCCAGTCTTGAAAAACTACCTTTTTCTTTAGATATTGATCGCACAAAAATAAAAGCTCCCGAAACAGATGCTAAGGTAAAACAATCTTCATCAAAACGTGCTTTTGGTAAATGGTTCGCTTGGGCTGCATTTGTAATTTTACTTTTTAGTTTTGCATATTGGATAACAACACCCGAATATTACGATCCCCCAATTCCGAATGGGCGTGTGAATCTGAAACCTGGTTCTATGCAAGAGCAGACAGGTCCAGACCAAAATGTTTCGCCAATGCTGGATGAAGGTTTGGAAACTGAAGATTTACCGGAAAATAGAACTAATGTTACTCCTTCAGAATCTGTTGTTTCTGAAAAAGAATTGAACTCAAACCCTGCGTGCACTATTGTTGTTGGCTCATTTCTAAATCCTGTGAATAGTGAGAAGTTGTTAAATAATATGCGTAATAAAGGTTTTGAAGTGTCACTTACTCCTTATAATTCATTTACAAGAGTAGGAGTTGTGGTAGATTGCAGACATACAGCTTCACAATTAGAAGAGCTGCGTCGTATGGAAAACAAAGATGCCTGGTTACTAGAGGATTAATTTCCTTTGCTATTTGATAGGTTTTCTGTTTTCAGAAATGCTCTAACTTTCTCGGCATCGACTGGCACATCAATTGCGATAGATTGGAATGTTGTAATGCCCACTTTTATTTGGTATCCATTTTCTAACCATCTAAGTTGCTCTAAACCTTCAGTTAATTCAAGTGGGGAAGGATTTAATTGGCAAATATTCCTAAGTACATCTTTCCTGTAAGCGTAAATGCCTATGTGCTGCCAAAATGTATGATGTTGTAACCACGCACTTTGTGGGTGTGCTCTAACATATGGAAGCGGCTGCCTGCTAAAATAGAGAGCATTTTGTTCTGCATTGAGTACAACTTTGGCTGTATGTTCGCTCAATAAATGGGTTAGATCATTGATTTTTTGGGCCTGAGTAGCAATTTGTACTTCGGGTTGAAGCATTAAAGCCAACTCATCTATTTGATTCGGATCAATCAAGGGTTCATCTCCCTGCACATTAATGACAAAATCAGTCTCTAAATAATATTTTGATTTTTGAAGTGCCTCACAGCATCTATCCGTTCCGCTTGGGTGTGATGACTGAGTCATCACAACTTCACCACCCCAGGATAACACCTCATCATTTATTCGGCTATCATCAGTTGCCACAAGTATTTGCTTTACATAATTGGCTTTTTTTACTTGTTCGTACACCCTTCTTATCATAGTCTTGCCTTCAAGATCAATCAATGGCTTGGCAGGAAAGCGTGTAGATCCATACCTGGCTGGAATTATGGCAGTAATAAATGGCAACTTCATTCAGTACTTTTGATTGGATTTCCATCCATGCCTGGTTTCCAGATCATGGTGTTTAATTGTTGACGCCAATTATAATATTCGGCATAAGAATGGTTGTATGTCGATCTATCTAATAAAACCTCATTAAATTGATTTGTAATGCCTAATATCCATTCACAACTCTCCCGGACAGCTCCTTTACCCCCTGTGAGTGCACTGGAATACTCAGATAACTGATTTTTTTGCACATATTGTTGAAGCATGAGGCTGCAAGATTGTTTAATGTGTATTCTAAATCCGCAAATACTAGCGAGAGAAATATCTAATACGTCATCAAACCAAAATGCTGTTTTACTTCCTTCAATATTCCATTCCATTTTGATGGTTTCAAACGCAGTCATTTTGTTCTTGAATCCAAGAAAAGCTGCATCAAAATGTTCCCTTTTAGCAAAATGAATAGCGGCAGGATTCCCCATTCCGCTCAGTATGATGCATTTAATCTCAGTTCCAAAAGATTTATACATAGAATACCTGAGTAGATTAACACCCATGGAATCTATTTCTGAAAAACAACTCTCCTCTGTGCTATCTTTAGTTCCATCATTAAAAACGCCATCCCAGTCGAATATTAAAGTATTAATAGACTTCCATCTGTTAATGAGTTCATTATCTGGTTTAGGAAAATACCCGCCATGTTGCTCAAATAGCATTCTTACAGACTTGTTTTCATCACTTGTCATTATAACTTTACGTCTTGAATGTCTAGCATACCAATTGGTAAATCGTTTTGGGTAACAATTAGGGTGTCCACATTTGTGGTTTTGAACATTTGTAACGCTTCTTGAAGGAGCGCATTGGCGTCAATGGTTTGAGGTTTGTTATAACTAAAATCACTCATGTTTTTGTGCAGAATTTCTCTGTTTTCCATCAATTTGCGCCTAAGGTCTCCATCTGTAAATATGCCTGCAAGTTTTCCATTCTCATCAATTACGGAAACGGCTCCAAAGCCAAACTCAGTCATTCTAAGTAAGGCAGTGGGCACGGAGTCTGATAGTTTTATTGTCGGATTAACAGATCTCATTACATCGCTTACTCTTTGGGTAATTTGTCTGGTATGATCAATAAATTGTTTAGTGCCCAGTTCAGTAAAGCTATTTTCAGTAAGGGCTTTCATTATTTTCCAGGGCACAGTTATGGTATGACAACCCAATTCAATGGCATTGCGAACGTGCTCAGAGTGTCTTACTGAAGAAAACATTACTTTCGAATCTGAACCATAAAAATTGACCATTTCTACACAATCACCAATTAATTTCATGGCATCGTAGCCTTGATCCTGCATTCTTCCTGCTAATACACATATATAGCTGGCACCTGCCTGCATTGCCATATAGGCTTGTTGTATTGTATATATTAAATGCATATTGACCATAAGGCCCTCAGCTCTCAATTTTTTGCAGGCGATCACACCTTCCAGGGACATAGGTATTTTGAATACGGTTTTTTGAGGATCGAGCCCCAAGGCTAATTGTCTGTGTGCATCATGAACGATAGCTTCTGCTGTTTCTCCAAGTGCTTCAATTTGTAAAACAGGCACTAATTCTGCCAGTTGCAAAATCATTTGGTCGACATCTTGCACACCTTCTCTATGCATGAAAGTAGGTGTTGTGGTCAATCCAGCCAGGAATCCAAGTTCAAAAGCAGTTCTTATCTCTTTTATATCGGCAGAATCCAGATATAATTCCATGAAATTATGTTTAAAAGTTATGAATGTCTATGTTTTACTTCTACCTGATGCAATTCTATTAATGGCAAAAGGTAATGTTCTAGGTCATTGATGCATAGTTGGCTTGCAGCATCACAAAGTGCAGCAGCTGGATTTGGATGGGTTTCTACAAACAAGCCATCTACACCTGCTGCTATAGCTGCTCTGCTAAGTACCGGTAAATATTCTCTGGCACCACCTTTGCTGTCAGCTGATGGGATACCATATTTACGAATAGAATGGGTTGCATCAAAAACAACCGGATATCCGGTTTTTTGTAAATGGTAAAAACTTCTTGGGTCAACTACCAAATCATTATAACCAAATGTATAGCCTCTTTCAGTGAGTATAATTTGATCATTTCCTGACTGAACAAGTTTTTGCACCGGATGCTTCATGTTTTCTGGGGCAAGAAATTGTCCATGTTTGAGATTGATTGGCTTTTCTGTTTTAGCTGCAGCAACCAAAAGGCCACTTTGCATGCACAAATACGCAGGAATTTGTATCACGTCGACCACTTCTGCAGCTGGCAAAGCTTGTTCTGGGTAATGTATGTCGGTTAATACTGGAAAGTCGAATACCGCTTTTATTTCTTGTAATATTTTCAATCCTTCTTCAAGACC
>CAYUZA010000067.1:0-2988 GCA_964449535.1 uncultured Saprospiraceae bacterium | reverse complement strand
TCTTTGGAAAAAGAAGATTTAAATATGACAGGTAAATGCAACTTTTCGCTGATTTTTTTCAAATGCTCAGCAGTTTGCATCATAATGTTTCGATCTTCAATCACACAAGGTCCTGAAATAAGGAAGAGTTGCTCAGAACCACAAGTAATATTACCAACAGTAACTTTTTTGTTAGACATATGTGTTATTTGCAGTGCAAAGGTAAGTATTCTTTATTAATTATATTCTGATGACAAACAGATCCGATGACAATCCTGGAATTACCACGGCATGGTTATTTGCACTACCTTTGTTGTATGACTGTCATATTTAATACCCGTTTTTATGTCTGAAGAAAAAAAATTTACTTCGATCCAATATGATTCTTACCTTCAATTAGATAAATTGCTGGATACCCAACATTTACGAAGTGAATCAATAGGTAAACCTGCGCACGATGAAATGTTGTTTATCATTGTTCATCAGGTATATGAGCTTTGGTTTAAGGAGATTATTCATGATCTTAATTCTATAAAATTACTCTTTTCGGAAAACAAAGTAGACGAGCGCCATTTGGGTATAGTGGTTAATCGTTTAGGCAGAATTGAATCCATTCAAAAATTGTTGATAGAACAAATTAATGTAATGGAGACTATGACCCCGCTTGATTTTCTTGATTTCAGAAATTATTTGTTTCCAGCGTCTGGTTTTCAAAGTTTTCAATTTAGGGTTATTGAAGTGTTATTAGGATTGCCCAATGATGCTCGCATTACTTACAATAATCACCATTATGCCTCGGTTTTTTCCGAAAGTGAACAGCAACAACTGAATTCTTTGGAAGAGGAAGGCTGTCTTTTAAAGATGGTCGAAAAATGGTTGGAAAGGACACCTTTCTTGGAGTGGGGTAGCTTCAATTTTTTACAAGCTTATAAAAAGGCGGTTTCTTCCATGGTCCAACATGAGCAAGCTGCTATTTTGAATTCCCCTTATTTAGATGAAAATAGTAAACAAATGCGTATTAAGATGATGGGTGATACGGAAACCTATTTTAATAATATTTTTGATGAAAAAAATCATCAAGTGCTTTTGGATACCGGTAAATTGCGCTTTTCATACAAAGCGACATTAGCAGCATTGCTAATTAATTTATATCGAGATGAACCTATCTTACAAATGCCTTTTGCGCTGCTTCAGAAATTACTAACCATAGACGAAAATTTCACCTTATGGCGTTATCGACACGCTCAGATGGTAATGAGAATGTTGGGTAGAAAAGTAGGTACAGGAGGATCGTCAGGGTATGATTATCTCCAACAAACAGCTTTACGTCATCAAATTTTCATTGATCTACACAATATTTCTACGTTGATGATACCCCGATCCCATTTACCCATTCTTCCTCCTGAAACACTTCAGGCTTTAGGTTTTTATTATAACCAGAATAGACTTTGAGATGATTATTAGGCTTTTACTTTCATCCTTTTTTTGAATATTTATATCTTTGCTTTATGAGTGCAGAAGGCCGAATACTTTTGGAGAAGGATCGTTTTTTACGCTGCCTCGAGCGTCTATGCTACCAGGTAGTAGAACAGCACAAGGATATTGATAAGGTATGCTTTATCGCAGTTCAACCAAGAGGCGTTTATTTAGCAGATAGAATCATCAAGATATTAAAAACCTGGTTCCCTGATACAGGCATTCGGTACGGCAAATTGGATATCACATTTTACAGGGACGATTTTAGGATGAGAGCTAAGCCTCTATCCGCTAACGAGACTGTTATGGATTTTTTGGTTCAGGATCAAAATGTGATATTACTGGACGATGTGTTGTACACAGGAAGGTCTATTCAAGCAGCACTTACAGCCTTACAACATTACGGAAGACCAGCTAGGGTTCAGTTAATGGCGTTAGTAGATCGTCGTTTTAATCGAGAACTCCCTATTCAAGCTCATTTTACTGGTCTTACAGTCGATGCGCTTGATGAAGCATATGTTAATGTTCAGTGGAAAGAAAAGGAAGGTGCAGACAAGATCATATTATTTCCCAAAAAACAAAGCTCAGTGTAATTCATGTCAGAACTGAAATTGAGTAGCAGGCATTTATTAGGTATCAAACACTTGTTTCCTAGTGATATTGAAATAATACTCCATACGGCAAAAGAATTCAAAGAAGTTATTAATCGCCCCATTAAAAAAGTTCCTAGCCTTCGCGATATTACTATAGCCAATTTGTTTTTTGAGGATAGCACCAGGACCAGGGTCTCTTTTGAACTCGCCGAAAAGCGTTTGTCTGCAGATACCATCAATTTTTCAGCGTCCTCATCTTCAGTCAACAAAGGAGAAACTTTGCTGGACACGGTAAATAATATTTTAAGTATGAAGGTAGATATGGTGGTCATGAGACATCCTGCACCTGGCGCACCATGGTTTCTTGCTGATAAAATAAAAGCCAATATTATCAATGCGGGTGATGGTACACACGAGCATCCTACACAGGCATTATTGGACGCTTTTTCTATACAACAGGCTTGTGGAAGTATTGCAGGAAAAAAAATTGCCATTATTGGTGATATACTCCATAGTAGGGTCGCATTAAGCAATATATTACTACTTCAAAAAATGGGAGCTCATGTGAAAGTTTGCGGCCCCCCAACACTTATTCCTAAGGAAATAAAGTCGCTTGGGGTTCAGTATTCTTTTGATTTAAATGAAACGCTTCAATGGTGTGATGTAGCCAATATTTTGAGAATCCAGTTAGAAAGACAAGAGACTCGCTACTTCCCATCCCTTAGAGAATATCAACGTTTTTTTGGTGTTACTAAAGAACGTTTGCAGCAAGTAGGTAAAGATATTGTTATAATGCATCCGGGTCCTATAAATCGCGGAGTTGAAATTTCAAGTGATGTCGCAGATTCAGGCCAGTCAGTTATTTTAGAACAAGTAGAAAATGGGGTTGCAGTTAGAATGGCTGTTTTATTCCTCCTTGCTTCAAGCAACGCATGAAACA
>CAYUZA010000066.1:0-13267 GCA_964449535.1 uncultured Saprospiraceae bacterium | reverse complement strand
ATTCTATGATAG
This sequence comes from uncultured Saprospiraceae bacterium, assembly GCA_964449535.1. GTDB lineage: Bacteria > Bacteroidota > Bacteroidia > Chitinophagales > Saprospiraceae > SLDF01. Next base: position 13,255 of record CAYUZA010000066.1, on the reverse strand, counting down.
CCATTCGCTCGTCATGTGAAAGCAAACGACCAATTTTCCCCGGTGTTTTCGCATCATCTGTAAAGGCATGGCCTGAATTAGCATTACCCGGCAAACGAGTGTCAAACTGAGTTGATTTACTGTTTTGTTGGTTTATGTACCCTAGTTTGACTGGATCATACTCAAATGTACCTAACCAAAATGTAACTGATCTTTCAGCTGGAGGGCTCAATAGTTCATATATATTTGGAACCGAACCGTTATGCAAAAAAGGAGGCGTACTCCACACCCCATCCAAGGGTCTTGCTTTATAGATGCCCTGAGCCCTGACTATATTTGGTCTCCCAGCATATGCCTTTTCACGTTGTTCCGGAGTCCATCCAAGCTGATCAAATGCATATTTTGCCATTTCATCGGTAACTAATTGAAGACCAGTTGCTCCATCTGTTAAAGGTGTATCTTTGCCTAATAATTTAGATACCTGGAATTGTCCACGTGTAAAAGAAATTGCCTCGCTAGAATCGGTTCCAATTACTGAAACAGGAACTGTCGTAACTGCCCATTCTGGATTTTTAGGGTCAGAACCAAGAATAGGTCTCGGAGCATGGCAGCTAGCACAGTTCTCCATAAAAAGAGCTCGCCCTTTTTCTGCTATTTGTTTATTTGCTTTACCTAGCACCTTTTCTGGCCACTCCGGTGCTCTAAGTGAAGCATATCCTTCTTCCATTTCTATAAGGCGTTCAATATTAAAGTTACTGGCCCATTTTTCAGGGCCTGTTTTGACATTTCCATCGTTATCTAGAAAAAAAGTTCTTCCCCCATTACCTAATACTTGAAGAATATTTCTAGCTACCGGTTGACTAAATGAGGCATTGTAGTGCACCCAATCAAAACGGCCTATATCCCAAAGATAAGGCGAACCAACAGGAGCGTCCTCTGGTCTGTAGTTACCTTGTTCCCTTAAACCTAATCCAAAAACTTGGTTGCCAATTCGATTAAATGGATCCATACGCCCGTGGCCCGCTTCTACAGATTTAATATTTAGTTTTGAAAACGCCTCCTGTTCCCACATTGCTATCTCCATCAAATTTTCCACCTCTTTTCTCAATTTTGCCTCGTCACCAGGTTCAATTTCCAAAACTCTTCCGGCAAATTGCTTCCAAGAAACACTATCCTCCAATGTTTTTGCTAAAGCAATATTATAATCCTTAAAAAACTGATAAATATTAAAACCCGCTGATCCACCGTCTAAACGAATTGCCTGCCCTTTATAATTCAGCTGACCCGTATGACATGAGGCACAGGTTAGTCCTACCATAGTCCGACCATCTTGTTCAGCCGGCCGTATAGAAAAACCAATAGGCAATCCCTCTGGATTGTGTTTAGTTACTGATTTATCCAAGAACCCAAGGCTTCTTAGATAATTTGGATCCAAAATAGATATATCTGTATCAGGCACCATTAATGCTTTCAACCAGCTAAGAGGTGCAAACTCCTGTCCTGCATTAAGATGGTGCCAATAGTCACGCTCTTCATCTGTCCAACCCTGATCAATCCAGTGAATCGAATCGGGAGCATAAAAGCCTTCTCTTTCTTGTTGCCCATCTTGTTCTTTTTTCGACTCTACGCAACCCAACACCAATGCAAACATTAAAACTACAAAGGATAGATATTTCATTTCATTTATAATTATGTGAAAAAATTGAACATTAATTTTAACCAGGGGGAAAGCCCGAGGCATAATTTTAGTAATTTAAATAGCAATTATAACGATTATTTAGTTAATACAACAAACGAAAAAGATTAAAATATAACTCCATCACAAGATTTAAGGAATAACAATCGTATTGGAAATGACTTAATGAAATAAAATTTGATTTTATTTTCCAAAAACATGGATGTACAGCTAAAAAAAACGGGTAACTTTTGAAGACCCTGTTTTCCCTAAGGAAGGGGGGTGTTTTTTACGTAAGCAAATATAGCCTCGGATATCTTCGCCAAAGCTTGATTTTAAATCAGCCAATATGTTTTCACAAATTGTTTCCAACAGTTTTACAGGCGTATTCATGTGTTTCGCAACAACTTGGTAAATTGTTTCGTAGTTTATGGAGTTTTTTAGGTCATCTTTGCCTATAAAACCGGGTAATTCAGCTCTTACGGCTACATCCACCCAAAAAACATTTCCTTTTTCACGCTCTTCCGGATACCAACCATGGTATGCGAAAAATTCCATTTGTTCCAGACATATTTCCCATTTTGACATGAGTGCAACTTTTTGCCAAATATACGGTTAAGCAGCCAAAGGTTATTAAAGCAATTCAATTAATGATTAGCTTTGCGAGCCAAAATAGATAAAAGGGAAAAGTATGAAAAAGAATGCAAAAATCGACCGCTATCAAGGCCATGATTACTTTTTAGTTGATGAGTTGTTGGACAATGACCATATTCTGGCGAGAGATGCTGTCAGAGCTTGGGTAAAGCAGGAAGTAAGTCCTATCATAGAAGATTATGCAGATCGTGCCGAATGCCCCACTCATTTGTTTAAGGGACTTGCCGAAATTGGCGCATTTGGTCCCAGTCTTCCCGTAGAATACGGAGGTGGGGGCATGGATGAAATCGCTTACGGGGTTATTATGCAAGAGCTGGAAAGAGGAGATTCAGGTATCAGATCAATGGCGTCTGTTCAAGGGTCGCTCGTTATGTATCCAATATATCGCTTCGGATCAGAAGAACAGCGTCGTAAATACCTTCCCAAACTGGGTTCTGGCGAGTTCATTGGTTGCTTTGGACTTACGGAGCCTGATTATGGCTCCAATCCAGGTGATATGATTACTAATATACGAGACGACGGCGATGCCTATATTTTGAATGGTGCAAAAATGTGGATAACCAATTCACCCGTAGCAGATCTTGCAGTCGTTTGGGCGAAAGATGAAGCGGGAGATATTCGCGGTATGGTAGTAGAGCGGGATAGTCCTGGATTTAGTGCACCAGAAATACATGGAAAATGGTCGCTAAGGGCTTCCATCACTGGAGAATTGGTATTTGAGGATGTACGCGTACCAAAGGCTAATGTGTTTCCTGAAATTAAAGGACTAAAAGGCCCTCTGTCTTGTCTTTCAAAAGCCAGATATGGTATTGCATGGGGTGCAATAGGTGCGGCATTAGACTGTTATGATTCCGCTCTTAGATACGCTCAGGAGCGGGTACAGTTCGGTAGGCCCATAGGTGGTTTCCAGCTCACTCAGAAAAAATTGGCCGAAATGATAACCGAAATCACCAAGGCACAGCTTCTTACCTGGAGGCTTGGCAGCCTGGCCAACAAGGGTAAAGCCACACCTGCTCAAATATCTATGGCAAAGAGAAATAATGTACACATGGCACTTGAAGTGGCTCGTGAGGCACGTCAAATTCATGGGGGTATGGGTATAACTAATGAGTATCCAGTTATGCGCCATATGATGAATCTGGAAACAGTGCTTACTTATGAGGGTACACATGATATACATTTACTTATAACGGGTATGGATGTTACTGGGCTCAATGCATTTAAGTAATAAATCGTTTTTAGCAGAAAATTTGAATATCACACACCTGAAGGATTGTTTTTTCGTTAATCCTTTGTACAATGTTTTAGTAAACAACATGCTATGATCAGGTGGTTTTGGTTTTTTGCAGCAATATGTCTCGTTGATTTTTTGCATGCGCAGAAAATGGATACCATAAGACTGTCCAATCCTTCATTCGAAGACAGGCCGGTTTCCTCACGTCCTCCAAAAGACTGGCTGGATTGTGGCTTTGAGGACGAGACCCCCCCAGATGTACAGCCTACTGGAGGATTTAATGTTACACGTCCTGCCCACGATGGTAAAACCTACATGGGAATGGTAACCAGAGAGAATGACACTTGGGAGTCAGTTGGTCAACGTATGGAAATGCCTGTAGAAGCGGGCAAATGTTATTCTTTTAGTATTTATCTGTGCCGATCAGACACCTATGTTAGCCCCCTAAGAAATAACAATAGGACATTAATGAGTTTTACTACACCAATAAAACTTCGGGTTTGGGGCGGCAATTGGCTATGCCAAAAACAAGAGCTATTGGGAGAAACCCCTGTAGTGAGCAATGTAGAATGGCAGCGATATGGTTTTAAAATGGAGCCCAAGGCAGACTATCAGTTTATAATTTTGGAGGCCTTTTACAAAACCCCCGTTTTCTTTCCATATAATGGAAATATTCTGATCGATAATGCTTCAGATATTGTTCAAATCCCTTGTAATCAGGATGTGCCCAATCTCACTAGAATACAAGATGAAAAACCGGCTCTTGCCGGGGGTAATCGGCCTTATAAAAAAGACACACCTGAACCCAGAAGGACCTCAGGAAAAACTGACGAAAAAAAAACCGAACGAATTCTGTCTTTAAGCCGTGAAAACCTTAAAAAAGGCAGTATTATTACCATAGAGCGTCTTTTTTTTGAGTCTGATTCATCCAGCATTCCTACTGAATGTTATTCTGTATTAGATGAAATTCACGAGTTTTTGATAGTTAATGAGGATATTATTATAGAAGTAGGTGGACACACCAATAGTATTCCCAGAGCAGAATATTGCGACAGGTTGTCACTGGATAGAGCTCGATCTGTAGCCAATTATTTGTCTGAAAAAGGAATACCTAAGCGACGATTATTTTACAAAGGGTATGGTAAACGAAGACCAATTGCAGATGACTCAACCGCTGATGGCAAGAAAAAAAACCAGCGGGTTGAAATTCGTATCCTTTATATGAAGGAGGAGTAAAATTTAGCATCATGCTTTTTCAACAATCGTTTGCCTGGCCTGAAAACCTTGATTTTTACGCCAAAACTCATGCCTATTTTGGGTCGGAAACCCACTTGGTTATATTTGACAACCGACAACATAAAAAGAATGATCCAAATAGCGCTTTTGACGTGCTGGTAGCTACTAAACCGAGAGAAATCTTTAAAGTATGGCCGCACGAGGTCTCGGCAGAAAGTATTATCGATTTAGAAGCATTTGTTGGTACAGGAGAGTGGGTAGTAGGTGGACTGGCTTACGACGTAAAAAATGGAATTGAGCACTTACATTCCAGACAGATTGATTTTATAGGAGCTCCCGACTTATTTTTTTTTAAGCCAGGTGTGGTGTTGGTATTGAAGGAGTCATTACTGACCGTATATGCTGAAGAGGATCCAAAAATCTTATTTGAGGCTATATGCCAAACCCCGGTTAGATCGGAAAGGACATATGTAAAGCTGCTGGAAGATATCCGGCCGCTTATGGAAAAACAAGCGTATCTGGCTTGTGTTGAAGCTATTCGCGAACATATTTTGGAAGGAGATCTTTATGAGGCAAACTTTTGCCAGGCATTTGTAGGTAAAGCATATTTAAGTGACCCTCTTGCGCTATTTTACGTATTATCAAAACAACACCAGGCACCTTTTTCTTGCTATGTTCGCTGCGAAGATATTCACTTGCTCTCGGCAAGCCCAGAGCGTTTTTTGTGCCGGAGGGGTGAAATACTAACAGCTCAGCCCATTAAAGGTACCCGTAAAAGAGGAAATAGTCCCTCACAGGACGATGAGCTACGAGCCGAATTAAGGAACAGCATCAAAGATCAGGCAGAAAATATCATGATTGTCGACCTGATGCGAAATGACCTTGCTCGTTGTTGTACTCCGGGTAGTGTACAAGTGGATGAGCTATTTGGAATATACACCTTTAACAAGGTTATCCAAATGATTTCTACGATTCGCGGAACCCAAAAAGAGGGTACCACCATCGGAAATATACTAACATCTACCTTCCCAATGGGCTCCATGACGGGTGCTCCTAAGATTAGGGCTATGGAAAGAATCGAACAATATGAAAACTACAAACGATCATGGTTTTCTGGCGCCTTTGGCTATATTGCCCCTTCTGGAGACTTTGATTTCAACGTAGTGATTCGGTCTATTCTGTATCGGGAAGATTCCAGACAATTGCTACTACCAGTTGGGGGGGCTATTGTTTATGATTCTGCCCCGGAGGAGGAGTATGCAGAAACATTGGTTAAAATTCAGCCTATAATCCAGTTCATCCGTGACAACGCTATTCCTTTTTCTCCCTAAGATTGCTCACTGCGGCTTCAAGATTCGGATATTTCCACGCAAATCCAGCTTTTTCCAATCGATCCACAGAAAGCCGAATACTAGTTAATACCGTTTCGCTCATTTCACCTAAAAGTATTTTAACCAAAAATGTAGGCAATGAAGGGTACCATCCACCTATTTGGTAGGTTTTAGCGCATTGTTTCAAAAAATCTTTTAGCCTATGAGGCTGAGGACTAGCTGCATTATAGATACCAATAACATTATTGTTTTCCAGCGCAAATAGGAACATCGCGGCCAAATCCTCAATATGCACCCAAGAGTACCACTGCTGACCGTTACCGAAAACGGGAAAAATTCCAGCTGGAGCAGTCATAAGCATTTTGGGCAGAGCTCCACCCTTCATAGAGAGCACCAGACTAATACGAAATTGAACCGTACGAACACCCTTCAGAGCCCATTTATTTACTGCATCCTCCCAGGCAATACAACTCTTAGGCAAAAAACCAGACTTTCCTGCAGGATCAAGCTCACTGCGCCAAGCATCACCGCTTTCTCCATAATAATTCATCCCTCCTGCAGATAGATATAGCTTTGGAAAACGCCCGGCTCGTTCACAGGCGGCAAGCAATATGGCATTGGTTTGGGTACTACTTTCGGTAATCTTTTTTTTGTAGGACTCGGTCCAATAATGTGCCACATTCGCTCCTGCCAAGTGGATAATTACATCTGCAAAAGCCAGCGCTTTCGGATCAACATATCCAGTATCTGGATCCCAAACAAATGAACGATAAGTACCGTTTTTGCCCTGATTTCGACTTAAAACCCCCACTTCATAGCCTTTCTCTAAAAGCATAGGTAATAAGACTTTGCCCACTAATCCTGTGCCTCCAGCAACTAAAATTCTTTGTTTTTCCATGGGCATGATTGGTTTTATGAAAGATCGAAGTAACTCCTTAACATGGTTTGCTCACAATTTCTTTCAAAATAGCCTTTGATGTAAACTCACACTCAAGTTAACTTGCGTTTCACTAGATTTGTAATTATAAACAAATTTTTTATCTTAGAGTTTGATAACCAACGTTGATATGAGTATAAACACTCTTAGTCCAAAATGCTTACTTAATATACGAGTCAGTTTGCTGCTGGTTGTTGCTATGATGGCGACCCATTGTGCAGCTCCTGAAAAAGATACCGGTTTGTTGGTTGTACGTTTGTTAGACGACCCAGATGGATTGAATCCATTGACCGCTAGAAGCGTACTTGCCATACCGCTAATGTCCAGGCTGTATCAACCCCTTTGTGATTATGACCCTGGTAGTTTAGATTTAGTACCCGTGCTTTTGGACAGCCTTCAGGACTTAGAGTCATGGGTCGATGTTCATGGTGACACCCTGTTTCGCACGCCCATTCGGATCGTACCTGGTGCACGTTGGGACGATGGATCTAAAGTATTGCCCAATGACCTCTTGTTTACCGTGAAAATGCAGCTTCTATGTGAAATCTATGGGTCTACCGCACCTGTTTTTTCTGAAATTTTGGATGGCGTCCTCTGGGAACAACAAGAAGATACTTTGTGGGTGTACTTTTCAAAAGAAAGACGTGGTACCTGGGAAACATTGCTCACCCTGCCTATTATGCCCCAGTATTTTTATGATAGTACAAGGGTTAGTGACGCTATTACCCTAGAAATGTTGGCAAATCCACGCAAGCTGGAACGAACCTACAATGCAAATAAAAATCTACAAAAACTGGTTGAGTCTTTCAATGAATCTACTTTTTCTCGCCAAAAAATGAGCGGTTCAGGTCCATATAAATTTGAAGCTTGGGAGGCTGGACGTTTTATCCGGTTGGATCGGAAGCCAAACTATTGGGGAGACGCCCTCGCCGAAAAGAGAATTCATTTAAAAGCTAAACCCCAACAACTGTTATATAAAATTATACCCGACGATGCTGCTGCTATTCAAGCGCTTAACAATGGTAGCCTTGATATCGCTGGAGATATTGCCCCTGATTTGTTTTTTAGAATGAAAACAGAAAAAGCAACAGCAAGTCAATTCTCATATTACACACCACCCGCGTTTCAATATTTTTATATTTGTCCCAATCATCGGGTAAAAGGATTGGATGAATGGGCGGTGCGTCGCGCCCTGGCGCACTTGCTAAATACTCCTGCTATCATAGAGTCTTTCTTTTTTGGCTCTGCTACCAATATAAACGGGCCTATTCACCCCATCAAAAAATATTATAATCGAGAGCTAAAACTCATACCTTATCAACCAGAGGAAGCTTCGCGTTTGCTCCGCGAGGCTGGCTGGACTGATCTCACCGGAGATGGTATTCTGGACAAAATAACTGATGAGGGAGATACAGTATCATTAAGATTTTCCTTGCTTACTGGACAGCGAAAATTAGGTCAGGATATTGGATTGGTTTGGAAGCAAGATGCTGCCAAAGCTGGTATAGCCATTGACTTGGATATTGTGGATAACACCCAGTTTATTACCCGATTACAACAGGGTACATTTGACCTGGCAAATTTGTCAGGCCGATTTGCTCCAGGTTATGATGAGTTGTCTTTTACCTGGCACACACGGAGTCAAAATGGTGCAGGAAACAATTTTATGCATTACACCAACCCTCAGGTTGATAGCCTTATAGATGCAATTGAAATAGAGTCTGATCCAGCTCGAAAAGAGGCCATGTACAAAGATTTTCAGCAAAAGATTCATGAAGATCAACCTGTATTGTTTTTGTGCGCACCTGATGAACGAGTAATCGCCCAAAAGTCTCTTGAAGTAATGACCACGGCACTCAAGCCAGGGTATTTTGAACCGCTAATTAGGATTAAACCCTAATATGGGCTGGCGCAACCCAACAATTATTCTGGCTAAAAAGCTGGTGATGCGACTGTTGGTTGTTTGGCTGGTGTTTTCTCTATCTATTTTGGTCAGCAGGACACTTCCCGGCGATCCCGTTATGCTTTATTTGAGCACAGAAAGCGGCAAAGGCACTTCTGCTCAGTTTCAGGAGCAGTATCAAAAGGTTGCCGCACGCTATTATTTAGATAAACCCTTGTTTTACTTGAGTGTACAGCCTGTTTCTTCATGGAAAATGAGAGATTTTAGCTTTGATTTGAAATATTCGCCGAACCAAAAGCGATTTTTAAAAGATTATGAGTGGCCTGAAAGCCATCTTTTTTTGGAGTTTGCCAAAAAGCAGTCTCTTGAAAATCCGGAAAATTCATTTTGGAAGCAACAGTTGGAAAACCCCAGGCCCGAAAATTGCCCCTCCGATCTTACCATTTCATTGCCACAGCGCATCCCTGTGTGGCAAAAGTTGGTGCCTATAATAATATGGAATGGATTTGACAATCAATATCATAAGTCCATAATGTCATTTATCAAGGGTGACTGGGGTGTGTCGATCAAAAGCGGCGAACATGTATGGACTCGTATTAAGCGTAGCCTTGGCTGGACTCTGTCTCTCAATATACCGGCTTTATTGCTGGCTGCAGGCATATCGTTGTTTTTAGGTATTTATTTGGCACGCAAAGAAGGGAGTTTGCCAGCCAAATGTCTCGAAGCCCTTTTGCCAATAGGTTTTGCCATACCAGTTTTTGTTTTGGCGATTGTTTGCATGCAAATCTTCCAATGGTTGGGCATTCCGCTAGGTGAGTCGAGATTGGGTAGAGGAGGGTCTTTGGCATCGATGTTGGTTAATTATTTACAGACAGCCACTATTCCAATCGTTTGTATGGTTATACCGGCTATTGGTTTTTTGAGTCGTCAAGTAAAATTAAGCTTCCAGGCCGAGTTGGCTCGACCTTACACGACCTACTTGTGGTTGCGTGGTGTTTCTGCAACTCGAGCCTATTGGTTTTATATTTTAAAAAATGCATTGATTACGCTTTCAACAGATGTTGGCCGTTTGGTCACATCAATGGTTTCTGGTTTATTATTGGTAGAAATTGTTTTCAATATACCCGGTATGGGACGTCTACTCTATGAGGCAATTTGGTCTCGAGATTGGCCAGTATTGAGTGCTGTTTTATTAGTTAGTACGGTATTGGCAGTAGCGGGCTTGATGATTGCCGATTTGATCGTTTTTGGTGCCACCAGGAAAAAACCATACCCGATATGAGGCCTATTATGATAAAGAACACATTTAGGAAATGGCCAATTTGGGTTTTGTTTTTGATAGGGGGTTTGGCTCTTTTCAGGCCATTAATTATATCTCCTGGTCCTGTAGTATACAAAGAAGACGGTTTATGGAAGTTTTTTGCGGCCTCTCCAAAGCTTAACGCCGAAAAAGTTCTAATTCGCCCGATTTTACAACAGGATGCAAGCCTGGTCGATATAAAACACCGACTCATGCCACCACTAAGTGTCCAGCAAAACTCAGGTCATACATTTTGGTTGGGCACTGATCATCTTGGTCGAGATGTATTTGCTGCTTTGGTTTACGGCACGCAAACGGTAGTATTTATAGCTATTGGAGCTACATTGTTGTCATTGATTATTGGTGTTTTACTGGGAATTTTGTCGGGTTGGTATGAGAACAAGGGTTGGAAAGTTAGCTTTATGTCCGGATGGGTATATTTGGTAATAGTCATGCTGTGGTTACCGGTAACTATATTTACTTTTCAAAATGCACAAAGTCATGATTTTTGGCAGGGTGTATATTGGTGGATGGGTTTCACATTTCTGTTATGGATCTTGGTTTTACTGTTTAAAAGAAAGGAAAGCAATGTGCCTGTAGGAAAAAAAAGCGTTTCTTTTCCATGGGAAAGTGTTGTTAATCAAATGGTTGCGTTTATGGGTAGCGTGCCAGTTTTAATTTTAATTATGATATTGACTTCCTTTTTTTGGCAGCAGACCCCACTTAGGTTAATTGCGGTTATGGGGTTACTGCGTTGGCCCTCCATTGCTAGGTACACAAGGTCGGAGGTGCTAAAATTAAAAAATACACCCTATATACTTTTAGCGGATAGCAGGTATGCTTCAAGAATGCATTTTTGGTGGTGGGAATTCAAACCTCATCTTTACATATCACTACTTGGGTACATGGCATATAGTATGGCGTCAACAGTTTCACTAGAGACTTCTCTATCATTTTTGGGTTTGGGTTTACCTCCTGAAATGCCGACTTGGGGAGGTCTTATTGGTTCATCAATGTACCATCCTTATGCCTGGTGGATATACATATTTCCAGTAGGCTTATTGGCTTTTTTGCTCATATCTTTGCACAAGGTCGGAGATAATATGCTTAAAAAATCAAGCGCACAAGGCCGATTGTTGCGATGGTAGCGGCTTTACTTAACTGAGTTGTAGCATTACTGGGCAATGATCAGAGTGAACAGCTTCTGTATGATGCCCGGCATTTTGAATCTGGCTTCTTAATGACTCTGTTACGGTTATATAATCGATGCGCCAGCCTTTATTATTGCCGCGAGCTCCTGCTCGAAAGCTCCACCAGCTGTATTCTTGTGTCTTGGGATGACAAAACCTGAATGTATCAACAAAGCCAGCCTCCAGCCAACGAGTCATCCAATTTCTCTCTTCTGGCAAAAATCCGGAGCTGTTTTTATTGCCTTTGGGATCATGAATATCAATTTCCTGATGAGCGATGTTATAGTCTCCTAGAACAACCAAATTGGGCCTAATTTTTTTCAAGTCGTTTATGTAAAGCATGAAGTCCTCTAAAAATCTCATTTTTATGCTTTGCCTCAAATCGCCTGTAGTTCCCGAAGGAAAATAACAATTCAATAAAGTAACCTGACCAATATCTGTGCGTAATATTCGGCCCTCGCGGTCGTATTCATCGATGCCGCAACCAATAACCACCAAATCAGGTTGCTTTTTAAGTAATGTACATACCCCACTGTAGCCTTTTTTTTCAGCAGAATGCCAGAAGTCAATATAACCGAGATCATAAAAAGCAGACATATCGACCTGTTCTTGGTGAGCTTTAGTTTCTTGCAGACAAAGTACATCCGGGTCAACAGCAGCAACCCAATCTAGCAGACCTTTGCTCATCGCAGACCGGATTCCATTTACATTATAACTGATGAGTTTCATAATGCAGGCGTCGAAAAGTGAACTAACCTTGAAAAAGACAATACCCGCTGATCAATTTCTGTTAGGCTTAAATCCCTGAGTCTTTCAAGGCTAAAACGTTCTACGCAAAATGAAGCCATAGCTGAGCCATAAATAACCGCCCGTTTCATATTTTCAAAAGAGATATCACCAGTTCTTGCCAAATACCCGATAAATCCACCCGCAAAAGTGTCACCTGCTCCAGTTGGGTCAAACACTTCTGCCAATGGGAGGGCGGGAGCAGAAAATATCTGGTCTTCGTGAAACAACAAAGCGCCATGCTCGCCCTTTTTAATGATCAGATACTTTGGCCCCATGCTCTTTATCTTTTGCCATGCTTTTACCAACGAGTACTCCCCAGAAAGTTGTCGGGCTTCTTCATCATTTATCGTGAGTACATCTATATGCTTTAATACTTCCTTGAGACTGTCCAACGCAATATCCATCCAAAAATTCATGGTATCGAGGACAATTAGGCGGGGCTTTTGACTCATTTGATTGATTACGCTGAGTTGAACAGCGGGTGTAAGATTACCGAGCATTACAAATGCAGCATCTTTCGCTGATTCTGGCACTATTGGGGCGAAATCGGCCAAAACATTCAATTGTGTGTCCAGAGTGTCTCTGGAATTCATGTCTATGTGGTACTTTCCAGCCCAGAAAAAAGATTTTTCACCAGATTTAATTTGCAGGCCCTCGAGGTCAACCCCGCGGCTCTGAAGAGTGTCTAATTCTGCTTTTGGAAAATCGTCTCCAACCACAGAAACAATATAAATGGGGTTTGTAAAATATGATGCAGACCAGCTAATGTAGGTAGCTGCGCCTCCAATGACTTGATCCGCTTTGCCGAAGGGGGTTTCTATGCTGTCAAATGCTACTGTGCCAACCGCAAGTAATTTCATAAGGTAATTTTTTTTTGCAAAGATTGTTTATTTATTCCAAAGCTACATATATTTGCACCGCTAAAAGAGGGAACGATGTTTTCTCCAAAGTAAAAAGCCTCCTTAGCTCAGTTGGTTAGAGCACATGACTGTTAATCATGGGGTCCTAGGTTCAAGCCCTAGAGGGG
>CAYUZA010000065.1:0-13281 GCA_964449535.1 uncultured Saprospiraceae bacterium | reverse complement strand
ATTTTTCTGTTAGCATGCCAGCAGAAAAAACCCTATTTTATTAAAGAGCAAAGTAAATTCCTACCATTGGCAGCCGATTTGTACCTCATGCAAGTAGCTATGGAACAAGCACCTGAGCCTTTAAGAGATAGTTTATTTATTGTTTATCAATCAGATATTAAACTAAGGCATGGTATTGATAATAGTGGTATCGAAAGATTTTATGAAGAGTTAGCAACTTACCCTCAAGAAGCAATGATTTTTTACGACAGTCTTTCTGCCTATGTTTCACAAAAGGAAACTATCGAACTTCAAAAAAGTGTAGACGAAAAAGACGAAATACAAGAAAATTAACAGTAGCTTAATCTGCTTTGGAATCAATGCGTTCAAAAACAAGTTACCTTTGTAATTAATTTGCATATATACCAGATTATGGATCAAGCTCCTAAAAAAATTCTTATCGTAGACGATGAACCCGATATCCTCGAGTTTCTCGCTTACAATTTAAAAAAAGAAAATTATCAGGTAACTACCGCTTCTAATGGCCGCGATGGTATTGAAAAAGCCCTATCAATACAACCTGATTTGATTATACTTGACATTATGATGCCTGAAATGGATGGTATCGAGGTATGTCGGTTATTGCGCCAAAATGAAATATTTCAAGACACCCTTATTGCGTTCCTGACAGCCAGGGCTGAGGATTACACTCAAATAGCTGCCTTAGACTATGGTGGAGACGATTATATTACTAAACCCATCAAACCGGGAGTACTTGTTAGCAGAATCAAAGCACTATTTCGACGTTCTGTTGCGTCTCAAGATTATACTGCACCTACAATTCAAGTGGGTGACTTTTCCATAAATCGAGAAAAATTTCAAGTGATACGGGAAGGCAAGGTGATTGAATTGGCCAAAAAAGAGTTTAATCTAATTGAATTGCTGGCTTCAAAACCCGGGAAAGTATTCACGCGGGACGAAATTTTTCGCAAAGTATGGGGGGCAGATGTAATCGTAGGTGACAGAACAATTGATGTGCATATTAGAAAACTTCGTGAAAAACTCGGTGACGACCTTATAAAAACTGTAAAAGGCATAGGGTATAAATTTGAATTTTAATGTTTAAAAACCTGTCCACACACCAAATAGCTCTGCTCACAGCATTGACATTGACAGGAGCACAGTCTCTATCTGCATCGATATTTATAAACATTGCAGGTATTTCCTTACCTGCATCATACACTGTTATTTGGATTGTACTTTTGTTTATATTGAATTACAGCATTGGATTATTCTTTTTTACAAGATACGTATATCGAAGAATAAAACTTTTGTATAAGATTATTCACAAATTTAAGGTAGGAAGTAAGGGAAAAAGTCCTGCTAAAGCTAGTATTCATGAGAAAATATTTGAAAATGCAGAATTAGATGTAGTGAAGTGGGCTGACTCGCAAAACAAACAATTAGAAGAACTTAAAACATTAGAAAATTATAGAAGAGAATTTCTTGGAAACGTGAGTCATGAGTTGAAAACACCCATTTTTAATATTCAAGGATACCTGCACACCTTGTTGGATGGCGCACTTTACGATGAGGAGATTAATCGTAACTACTTACTTCGCGCTGCCAAAAATACAGAAAGGCTGCAAACTATTGTTGAAGATCTGGAAGCTATTTCAAAACTAGAAAGCGAAGAAATGGTCTTAGATTTAACACGATTTGATATAAAGGTATTAGCCCAGGAAGTTTTAGAAGATTTAGAGTTACAAGCTTCTATGAAACAGGTCAAATTACAGTTTAAAGACGGTGCTGATAAACATTTTATGGTAAAAGCAGACAAAGAATACATCCGTCAGGTTTTAAACAATCTCATAGCAAACTCAATAAAATATGGTAAAGCAAGGGGGCTAACCAAAATTGGTTTTTATGATATGGATCGGTATATTTTAATTGAAGTTGCCGACAACGGCATAGGCATCGAACAAAAACATTTGAATCATTTGTTTGATCGATTTTACAGGGTAGACAAATCAAGATCCAGGGAGGTAGGAGGAAGTGGGTTAGGCTTAGCTATTGTAAAACACATCATTGAGGCACATAATCAAACAATTAATGTGCGAAGTACACCGGGACTTGGCTCCACATTCGGCATCACACTGGAAAAAGCATCCTAGTGGTAGTTTTTTTGATGCGCGAAAACAAATCAAAAGCTATACTACTTATTTGCAAATCAATTCTTTATGGAAAACCATAGTTCATCCACTACACCTTGTTCTCCGTGATAGTTTATCGTAATTTCATCACCTGGGTCAATATCCCGTAGTGCATAAATTTCAATGTTCAGGTTGTTAAAATCCATTTCATAGGTGGCGTTAGCCATGGTCTCATGGTTGTATAAGGAACCAAATCCAAGGGCGAGGGCAGCCTCTTTTTCTTCATCTCCCCATAAAAAATAGTAATCATGAAGGATAGTACTATGGACTATTTGCACCTGATCTTTCGGTATAACTATGACAGGACAAACCTCGATTAGGGTGCCGCTCTGTATAACCGCTGTCGTAAAAACGCCTCTTCCTCCATAAAAGCTGGGAGCCACAAACAAACTCGGCAGCCGCTGCATAAATTAAGGCTTAGCGATATAGTTAGGCTGCTGTTTTTCCGATTCAGAAGCAACCTCCAGACGAACCGGATAAGGAGTTTTGTCTAATAGAGCAAGGATAGCATCCTTATATTTCAGATAAGAAGGGAGTTCTGCCTTTGGCATTGGTGTTGAATTCGGAAGATCTGCCGTTAAAAAATCCACTTGCTTACCATTCTTCCAGAAACGGAAGCATACGTGTGGTCCAGAAGCCAAACCGGTAGATCCTACATACCCAATTACTTCGCCTTGTTTAACATAAGTACCAGGTCTAACACCCCTTGCAAATTTACTCATATGCAAATATTGTGTCTGATATGTACTGTTGTGGCGAATTTTCACATAATTACCATTGCCACCACTAAACTCGGCTTTTTCAACAACACCGTCACCTACAGCGACAATTGGCGTACCAGTAGGGGCAGCATAATCGGTACCTAAGTGGGCACGAACATGTTTTAATACAGGATGATACCTTCTTAAATTATAACGAGAAGATATCCTGCTAAACTCTACAGGCGCTTTTAGAAAGGCCTTTTTCGCTGAAAATCCTTTATCATCGTAATAACCGGATATGTCACCATTATTGTATTTTATGCTATATAAATCCTTGCCTCTATGCTTAAACTGAACGGCCATTAAATCTCCTGCTGACACTTCTTCACCATCCACATAAATTTTTTCATAATATACTTTATACTGATCTCCTTCTTGAAGATGGTGAAAATCAACAGACCAGGCGATAGCTTTCTCCATCTTATTGGTCAAATTTTGATAGGCTACGATTCCTGCATCAATCATAGATTTGTACAGGCTAGAACCTTTTTCTATCGTCCCGGTGACCACTTCAAGTCGGCGCTCTTTTGGTTTCTCAACTTTCTGAGCACAAAAATTTTGCAAATCATATTGGATATAACAGAACGGGCTATCTTCATATATCAGAAAACTTGGGGCTGAGCATCCTTTTGGGGTTAGTATGGAATAATTTTTACCTGCCCGGAGCTGCCTGGCATCGAAAACAGTTGAGGTACTTTGCACTAAGCGATGAACTGCATGCTGATCTACATAACACTTGGAGAGGATTTTTGCAAAAAATTCATTTTGCTCCACTACACTATCTTCTACTTCAAAATCATCCAGATTAAAACCATATTTAACATTTGGTTTTTTAACTTCAAACCGATCTAGTTGTTGCAATGAGCTATAAGAAATTAGATCTGATATTTGTGGGGTAATTAGATAAAATGCAAGTAAAACCATTGCAAACCCTCCCATGATAAGGGGTGAAGTCTTATTCTTAGTTGAAAATTTCAAAGCTACACAGTTTTGTAATCATGACACAATTCCCTCTTTCCAGCCCCAAAATAAACAATCTTTATGGACTTAAACAAGATAAAGGTTATTTTTTTGTTTGGAGCTATCGCTCAAGTAAGTAATTATATTTCGTCTTACATTTGTAATTGTTGCTAAAATAACGCAGAAAACGCGTAAAATATATTTTTAACATACTATAAATAAAATAGTTAAAATTTTATGAACACCAAAACAAACCAACAGATTACAGAAATAAATCAGGATAATGTTTCAAACAATCCAACCATCATTTGGCGTTCACAAGGCAGATTAATTAATATTTCCCAGCCATCGGTAATGGGGATTCTGAATATTACTCCTGATTCATATTTTAAAGAAAGTCGGATTAAAGATGAGCAAAATTTGATAGAAAAAGCCGCCTTGATGCTTGAAAACGGTGCTGCGATATTGGATATTGGAGCAGCTTCTTCTCGACCTGGTGCCGTCCCGCCTGATTTAAATACAGAAATGTCGCGGATAAAATGGGCTGTTCAATGTTTACACAACACTTTTCCTGAAGCAATTATATCCATAGACACCTATCGTTCTGATGTGGCTGAATTAGCCGTAAACGAAGGAGCTCATATCATTAACGATATCTCTGCAGGAGAATTGGATCCTAACCTGCCTGCATTGGCCGCTCGGCTTAAAATTCCGTATATCTGGATGCATATGAGAGGTACACCACAATTCATGCAAAGTCATACAACGTACAATGACATAGTTTTGGATATTCTCGATTATTTTCTGGATAAAAAAATTAAATTTCATGAAATGGGTATTGTAGATCAGATGATAGACCCCGGATTTGGGTTTGCGAAAACACTGGATCAGAATTTTACCTTATTAAAGAATCTTTCCATATTTCAAATGGTAAAACTACCGATCTTAGTGGGTATTTCCAGAAAATCCATGATCACTCGATTGCTCAATATAAAATCAGAAGATGCTCTTCCTGCTACATCAGCGCTTCATATGGTGGCATTGCAGCATGGAGCTTCTATATTAAGGGTACACGACGTAAAAGAGGCCTGCGAAGTCATCAAACTTTTTAAACAATTGCATTAATATAAAAAATCAGTTTTTGATTTTATCTGAAAATAAAACTAGCGTTGAGGAAAAAAAGCGACAAAAGGTAATAGTAGAGGCCTTGGTGGACAATTTAGCATTTTTGTTAGGCTCAATGATGTAATGCAAGGATACAATCTCTTGCAAAAGGTGTCAACCCCTAACTTTCATGACATTATTTTTGAAATACTAACCTTGTCTTTTTAGGTAGATTATATATATTGAATGATAATTACTATTTTTGCGCTCCAATAAAAAAGGCGCTTAACATGAGAGCTAAATTATCGAAGTTTACGTTCGACATTCCGAAAAAATTAATTGCTAAATATCCGGTAGACAACCGCGATGAAAGTCGCTTAATGGTGGTTGACAGACAGACTGGAAAAATTGAACATAAAATTTTTAAAGACGTCTTGGATTACTTCGATGAAGGGGATGTAATGATCTTCAACAATACGAAGGTGTTTCCAGCGCGGATGTACGGAAAAAAAGAAAAAACTGGAGCTAAGATTGAAGTTTTCCTACTTAGAGAGCTTAATAAAGATCAAAAACTATGGGACGTTTTGGTAGATCCCGCTAGAAAAATAAGGGTAGGAAATAAACTATACTTCAAGGATAAAAATGGCAATGAGATTTTGGTTGCAGAGGTCGTTGACAACACCACATCCAGAGGTAGAACCATCAGGTTCTTTTATGAGGGTGGCCCTGAAGAATTTAATCGAATTTTGGATGAACTAGGACAGACCCCAATCCCAAAATACATCAATAGAGCACCGGAGGAAATCGATAAAGAGCGATACCAAACTGTTTATGCATCTGAGTTAGGTGCCGTAGCTGCGCCCACAGCAGGTCTGCATTTTAGCCGTGAACTTATCAAAAGACTAGAAATAAAAGGAGTAAATAGGGCTGAATTGACCTTACACGTTGGTCTAGGTACGTTTAGAAGTATAGATGTGGAAGACCTCTCGAAACACAAGATGGAAGCGGAATACTTTAACATTCCGGAAGTTTCAGCCAATATGGTTAATCAAGCCAAAAAAGAAGGCCATAAAGTTTGTGCTGTAGGAACCACTACAATGAGGTCTATTGAATCTGCTGTTTCCGCAGAAGGCTATCTGAAGCCCTTGGAAGGTTGGACCAATAAGTTTATTTATCCACCCTATGATTTTCATATTGCCAATTCTATGATTACCAATTTCCATTTGCCTAAAACAAGTTTACTTATAATGGTATGTGCATTTGCAGATTATAATCTAGTCATGGAAGCATATCAGCAAGCAATAAAAGAAGAATATCGCTTCTTTTCATACGGTGATGCGATGTTGATTTTATAAGTCAATTATGAATTTTCGATTTAGCATAAACTAAAACGACTGAAAATCAGTTAAAAACGACAAGAAACCCTTATTTTCACTATTTAAACGACGATTGCGATGTATTGGACTCTCGAATTAGCTTATCACCTTGAGGAGGCACCATGGCCGGCTACCAAAGATGAGTTGATTGACTACGCCATCCGTTCAGGAGCGCCTTTGGAAGTTATCGAAAATCTTCAGGAACTGGACGATGAAGAGGAGTTGTATGAAAGTATCGAGGATATCTGGCCTGATTACCCAAGAAAGGATGACTTCCTCTTCAACGAAGACGAATACTGATTAAACGTAACCTCGACCTATTAAGGAGTTCAGTAATTCAGTTATTGAACTCCTTTTTTATTTGCATATGAATATGCCCACTCCAAAAATTAATATCGCTATTGATGGTAAATCTGCGTGTGGAAAAAGCACACTGGCAAAATCATTAGCACAAAAATTAGCATATCTATATGTGGATAGCGGTGCAATGTATAGGGCCGTTACTCTATATTTTTTAAGAAATCAAGTATCATTGCATAATGATCAGGATCTTTCAAAAGCTCTGTCAGAGATTACCATCCGCTTTGGCAAAAAAAACGACGGTTCCTGGGTTACTCTTTTGAACGATGAGGATGTGGAAACTGAAATTAGGACACAAGGAATTTCTGACTGGGTGAGTGAGGTAGCCGCTATTAGTGCAGTTAGACAAAAACTGGTAGAAGAGCAAAAAGCAATTGGACGACAAAAAGGGGTTGTTATGGATGGAAGAGATATAGGTACAGTAGTATTTCCTGAAGCTGAATTAAAAATATTTCTGACAGCAGACGAAGAGGTAAGAGTTCAACGTAGATTCCTAGAAATGCAACAAAAAGGACAAACTGTGAAATTATCAGAAATAAGAGAGAATTTACAAAAAAGGGATTTTATAGATACCACAAGGGCTGATAGCCCCCTGGTTCAAGCCGAAGATGCTATCAAGCTTGATAATAGTGAACTTACCACCTCTGAACAACTCGAAATTGCTTATAATTGGGCGATAGAAAAGATTAAAAAGGGCAGCATACATGATTGAACTGTACATCACACTACTCGCATCTCTTTTTTCAGTGGTAAATCCATTGGGGGCTGTTCCCGTATACCTCGCAATGACCCCAAAATACTCGACAACTGAACGAAAAAAAACAGCATTTCATACTAGTATTTATTTCGTATTGATCCTCCTGGTTTTCTTTATGATTGGTAGCTACATTCTTAGCTTTTTCGGTATTTCTATAAATGCCATGCGCATTGCCGGCGGATTAGTGATTTTAAGTTCAGGATACGCATTGCTAAGTGGCGAAATGGAAAAACGAAAAGGAATTGATCAAAAGGTGGAAAAAGAAGCAATGGAAAAGGAGGATATCTCCTTCACACCTTTAGCAATGCCATTGCTTTCAGGTCCTGGTTCAATTTCTTTACTCATTAGTATGAACGCTGAACATACAGACTGGCAAACCAGAAGCATTGTGATTGGGGTAATTGTTTCAACTGGCATATTGGTTTACTTTATTCTCAGATTAGCCCCATTTCTTTCACAATTACTGGGTGTATCAGGACTAAAAGCAATTTCCAGAATCATGGGATTTCTTGTTATGGCCATTGCCGTACAATATATCATAACAGGAATATATCGGTTGTTAGAAACCCTCTAACTATAAGTTTCATGTAAATAAACCAAGGCAACATTGCAAAGGGTAAATTTTTGAAACTAAGGTTTAAAAACAATATTTTGAAAATTAGCGTAGAAGAGTAAATTCACCCTGCCATTGGAACACCTCTCCATCGTCAAATTCTACATCAACAGAATATATGAAAATAGCAGGATCCATAGGCATATCCCTGAAATTACCTTCCCAGCCAAACTGCTGATTATTTGGAGGAAAATCTTCTCCTAAAAACATCTGGTTACCCCATCTGTCATAAACTTCTAGCTTTTTAATATTAATTACATCCTTACCACCATAAATAGTAAAGCGATCATTTATACCATCCCTGTCCGGAGTAAATGCCGATGGAATGAAAACCCTTCGGGTTCTGCGAATGGTAACTCGCATACTATCTAAAGCAAGACACCCACGATCGCTTTCCAACAATACGGTATACATTCCATCACTTGTTGGCTCGTCTCTCAATATATTTTCAAGACAAGGATCGCAAATTACCGTGCCTCCAGAAGTCCATTGTACTCTAAATATTTCTTGTGAAGATATATTCGATGTTGGTGACACCTCAAGCAGATCTCCCCATTCCAAAACCAAATCAGGTCCAGCATCGACAGAAACCGGAGGTGGATTTTGAATGGTAATGCTTTTTTGCCAGGTACAACCATTGTCATCTTTAACCATAACAATATAGGTTCCAGGTGCTAAAGGTCCAGCTGTTCCAGAAAAAACCTCCTTTCCTTCTACATAAACTGTATATGGTTGAGTCCCTCCAATTATGGAATCTACTCTAATACTTCCATCGATGTCGTTGTGACAAGATGGATCTTTAATATCAAATATCACATCTTGTATAATATTCGCATCTTGAGATACCCTAGTCGTGTCAAATTGTGTACAACCCGTTACCGTAAATCGAACTACCAACTCATACAGGCCAATTTTATTTACTATAATTGTTGAAGTTGGTGTGCCAACTAATGTTCCATCATTTAGTGAGCGCCATTGATAACTTACAAGTCCAGTACTTGATCCAATTCCACCAATAATTGTCTCCTTTCTTTCACAAATTAGGTATTTGTCCTCACCTGCATCTGCTACAGGCAATGGATGTTCAATCACTGAAACCTGTCCGGTCCCCGTACAACCTTGAGTGTCTTCTACTTCAATGGTAAAAGTACCTGGGATATTGAATATTCGTTGAGGATTTGTGCTACCATTGTCCAGCCAAGTATAACGCTGATATCCAGACTCAACCGTCAGTGTGGTGCTTTCTTTCGCACAAAAAAACGGTGATCCATTAATTTTCGGCTCTAACCGATCTAACTCTCTAATTGAAAACGAAGCAGAACCGCTACAACCATTAACATCAGTTACTGTGACTCTATAAGTACCTGTTGCATTCACGGCAGCTGTTTGCCCTATTCCCAATCCATTGCTCCATTCATAAGAAATCCATTGTCCTGCATCCAGCTGCGCATTTCGACCTTTACAAAATGTGCTGGGTCCACTAATTACTGGTACAGGATTAGGGTCCTCCCTCACTATGGCTGTCTGACTGCCCGTACAGCCAGCATTATCAGTTACAGTTACAGTAAATGTACCTGAAGTTACTTCTATTTCCTGTGTGGTAGCTCCTGTAGACCAAAGATAGCTGGAATAGTTGCCTAAAACCGATAGTTGAGCTACACCACCTTGACAATATCTCCCTGGATTGTCAATATTGATACTTAATTCACTTTCTTCAATAACATTTATACTGCTTACCCCGGTGCATCCATTGATATCTGTAACCGTAATACTGTAAATCCCTGGTGAATTAATGGACACTGTGCGTGTATTTTCTACAAATCCTCCCGGGCCCACCCAATTGTAATTTACATAATTACCTGCATCTAATATGGTATTTAAGCCGATACAATAGGTTGCCGAACCACTTATTTGAGGTAGCGGATTTGGATACACAGTAACTATAAAATTCGAACTTCCCTGACATCCATTAATATCTGTTACTTCGACAATATAATTACCACTCATCGTTGTGACAAATCTATCGCTACTTCCTGAACCTGATCCTGACCAAGAATAACTACTGTATGACTGAGTGAGGGTTAGGACCGTATTACCACCCATACAAAATGCATCATCTCCTTGTATTTCTGGACGTGGATTAGCTCTTTCTTCAACATCAAAAAAAGCCTCACCTGTACATCCATTGTTGTCTGTTACAGTAACACTATATCGGCCAGATATCGTAACAGGACGTATTTGATTCAAATTGTTATCTGACCATTTATAGCTCGAATAATTCTCCATTATCCCAATATTTGCCTGCTCACCTTCACAGAAAAATATATCTCCGGTCACCTGAGGATTTGGTGGTGAATATGTTCCAATTGAAATATCGGAGACGCCCGTACAACCATTAGGATCAGTTACCGTCAACTTAAAATTCCCAGCGCTATTAATGGTACGAATTCGCCCTACATATCCATCTGACCATTGATAAAGAGACATCGCTGCTGGATTCGCTTGCAATATTAAATCCTCATCAGGACAAATAATTAGTTTGACTGCATCGATATTGGCGACTGGATTTGGATTCTCAGAAACCATAACACGGGTAGTTCCAACACAACCGAAAGCATCCACTACCCTCAAACGAACTTCTTGTGTCTGGTCTACAGGATAAAGATTGGTTCCATTTATACCATTCCATTCGTAGGAGACATATCCATTTCCACCATTTAATACAGTACTCCCTCCTTCACAAAAATCTAGATCACCGCCTATTATAGGTGTAAGAGAATCTTGTTGAGTAATTTGAACGCTGCGCGAAGTGGAACAACCAAACTCATCAGATACTTCAAGGGTAAAATTACCTGCAGTACCTGTTGTAATAGAAGACGAAGTTGCCCCATTACTCCATAAATAGTTCGGATAGTTCGATGGTACTGCAAATAACAGTGTTTGCCCCCCTGGACAAAAAGACAATGAACCCGCAATTTCCAAATCAGGATATGGTTTTTCTTGAACAACTATTTGAGTAAAACCTGAACAGGCATTATTATCTTCTACCACAAGCTGATAAATACCAGTTGTACCTACTCGAATGACCCGTTGGGAGCTGGAAAAATTATCAGGTCCTATCCACCGATAAACTTGATATCCTGGTGAAGCTTCTAATGAAGTAGAATCACCCGGACAGAAATAGTTATTTCCTGTGATTTGCGGTTGCAACTCATCTTGCACCCGAATAGAGATGCAGGTTCGCTGAGATAATATTGGACAATCCTTTTTATGGACTAAAACACACAATGAATCAATACATGAGCTATCAAATAATATTTGAACCTTATTTTGTACCCTCGATATTACGTCATAACATCCTCCAAATTGCCACAATATAGTAGAGGCAGGATCCCAATTAGGAATCAAATAATCTAAAACACTTCCTTTACAAACTGTGCGAGGTCCTTCAATAATAGGCTTTTCAGGGGCATCAAAAAATTCTCTTATGGTAAAAGTAAACTCTTTAAAACATACTGCTCCATATTCAGACACTACCATTCGGAAAGTATATGTACCTGCTGTTGTGATATCCAAAAATGGGCTATTACCTACCTGATTACCATTACGAAACCATGAATAAAACACATTATACAACTCCTCATTTTCTGGCATTAAAATTACTTTTGAATTGGAGGCATCCGCCCGAATTATCTGTCCAGGACACTGCAAATCAAATCGAGGAACTCTTACATCTACATCAAATATTAACTCCCTAATAGTTACAAAAAAGGAACTATCGCATTGATTGCTTTGTGCTTCATAAGGATAAAAATGTGTGCCTATCTCCGTTATTGGACCTAAAACAGGGTGATAAAGCGGGAGTTCTCCCTCACATATGTAATAAATTTCCTCTTCGGGTTCATAATCTACCCAATCCAACACGAGCCTTATTATGCTGTCACAATTTTTTTCTGTTTGTAATAGATAAGAATATTCTTCAACAGGTGGGTAAATATAGTGCCCATCGATAGCATACGGACCTTTATCTGCACAAATTGTTATCGGACCTACTACAGTTTCAGGAATGGCAACTATTTCTACTTCAGTACAAATACTACCTGGATCATAACCATTATCTTCAACAAGATCATAACATAAGTTGGATGCATTCATTAAACAAACCTCATAAATTCCGGGGGCTGTTCCTGAAGGCACATCCCAAAATAAAGTACGGCCACCGCTGCTAATTGGCTCTCCATTTATCTCCCATTGAAAAGACCTTCCTAATCTAGGCTCGTCCACGGTAAAAGCTGCAGAACCACCAGGACAAACCTCAGTGGAGCCAACAATAAAATGTGGATCGTCTAAGGCCGGAGCGGTGACACCTTCGGTAGCTGTAATTTGGTAATCACAAACGCTGCCAGCACATCCATCAAGCATAATCCAATACTGTCGCCCTATTTCATAAATCCCCCCAACCCCTATGGTAAATTCATCCGTGGAACATGGGCTAGCCTGACAGCTTCCCACTGTCTCAAAAAAACCACCAAAAGGCGAGGGACAAATAAGAACAATTGCCCCTTGCAAACCTATCGCTCCACCTCCACCTGCTAAACAATTGGTAGGTTGAATGGTAACAGATACTGAATTTGCCGTAGCTATGAAACTGAACCAATGTGGATTATCTAATGAAATCGCAGTACCACAAATCGTCGCAGGCACTGGAGTTACACTAACTGGCATTGTATTACAATAATTTTCTAATTCACAAACCACAGGAGCAGTCTGACAAATTCCCGTTGGCTCTGCAACATTATTATTACAAGGAGCTTGAGCAATTACAAGGTTTGTAAAAGAGAAAAAAACGGCGATCAATGACCATTTAAACCAAATCAAGCTACACATTGTTGGCGTTTATATAATAATAAAAAATGTTATGTTATAATAACCATGATTAACCATCAAATATACTGCTAATTAACTAATATTTAGAAATAAACACAATGTTTTAACTTGTTGATAACGGATTACTGATTTATAATGAACAATAAAAAAGCCCGATCAAAAAATGACCAGGCTCTAAGGTTATTATATTAGATAGCTAATCTTTTACTTCACTAACGCCACATCCCCTATAAACTCAAATACCTCACCGTCTACAAATTCTACCTCAGCT
>CAYUZA010000064.1:0-13281 GCA_964449535.1 uncultured Saprospiraceae bacterium | reverse complement strand
TCCGCATACTTTTTATAGTCCATTGCAACGGCATGAGCTGATTTGTAATTAGCTGAAATCAACCGAGCAAAATCATAAAAACTATCCTGTACACTTGGGTAGGTTCTAAACTTTAATTTGTACTGATTTTGAGCTTGATAAACACCGCCTTTCCAAAACTCATTTGGTTTTCCACCTGCGGTGATCCCAAAAAAGTTATTGTAATTTTTAGATAGCCCAGATGTTCCCCAGGCACTTTCAAATGAGCCCTGCGCAAGAATAACTAAAGGATCCATCTTGAAACGGTCTCCAGCTTTCTGGGCATACTCATAATTGTTGATTACGTATTGTTCGGTTTTTAAACTCATGATTGCTCTTGTAAATGAATATATCTTTTGTCAACCCATCTAAGGGTGTTGTCTACTGTTTGAAATTGCAAATACTCACCACTGCCAGTATTCATACTCATGATGAGTTTACCCAGGACTGTATTAGGCCCTGCATGTGCAATGGGGATCAATCGTTCGTTAAGCACAGGTGTGTTCATCCTGGTCAATAAGCGCGGCATTGGAATGCCTTTTAGGGTAAAAAAGTCTGGTGGTTTTTTCCATCCAGTTAATTTCTTTGTACCTGGATAAGCGTCAAACATATTCTTGTAATAGGTGAAAATATCTACGTAAGATGAGGAGCTTGAAACCCAGAAGTTGACACGTTTTTTATTTTTGTTTTTATAGGCAGAAGGGGCGTTTACCGCATTAATGACGTAGGCAACCTCAATGAATTTGACATTGTTTACTTCATCGAATTGCTGCCTACCTGTGGCATACCCTAGAAATTCACCAGCATAAGCTTGGCGAAGAATATTTTGATCTGAAAACACTTCGTAAAACGCTCCGTGATTACTTGCATCAGGTGAGCTTCGCAATGAAACTGGTTTTTTTGCCACAATTAATTGATTGGCTTTAGCAAACTGAACAGGTGGTGCTCCACCATGTGAAGTATCTTTATTAGAATTAGAACTTATGATGGTCAGGAATTTCTGATACTCACTCGTTGATAATTCATTTTGAATGTTGTCTAGTAGATTGTCTTGGTAGAGATTTTTATATGCTTTTTGAACACTATCCAAATTTGTAATTGTTTTGGCTGTGTCCATAACAGTACTGGTATTGGTCGTATCCATACTCATCATCCATGAAACTCCTGAAGGGTTCATCGCTGATCTCAGTGCCATTGCTTGGCGCACCTCTGGACTATCGTCTGCTTTGTTTTGAGCATCAGATTTATTCAAAGACGCAATAATGTTTTTACCCAAACGATACGTTAAGTAAATACCACCAACAATCAAGGCTCCATTTATGAGCTTGGATTGGTTGTTTTCGACTACTTGAATAATTTTCTCTTTTGTGGATGCCATAATGGTTTTATTAAATCATGCTTTTGATTTTAAGCTTCACAAGTGGCAGCTCTATCTTTTTTGAAATACTCACTAACTCTTGCGCTTTGAAATTATTAGCAATGGTTTGAAGTGCCTTTTGTATATGCCTAGCTTCTAGGTCAGTAGATACTTTTACCTGTATTAATACATCTTGTTGTGCCATGTCTATGTCGGATTATTTGTGGGTTGTGTTTGAGTAATAAATTGTAAAATGCGCTGAAGATTCCCTCTGTCTTTTTCAATTTCTGAAAGCATCAAGTACAAGGTTCCAAGCTCCTGATCGTTCATTGTTTTACAAAATGCCAAGATCATTTCAAGGATGGTTTCGCGTTGTGAATCTTTCGGTTCAGAATCTGCATCTTTGCCTTGTTCAACGGACTTACCATCTTGTTCTGTTCCTGCCAAAAAGTTCATCGCCGCACCCATCGGAGAGTTACTTAAAAACTTCGCTAGTCCAGGCAAGGCCATCCCAATGATGTTTGAATAATATTCAACCTGCTTTTTTGCATCCAGGGTATTTTGCATATCCTGCATTTGAAATTCAAGCTCTTCGTTTTCGGATTGTAAGCGCTGAAGTTCAGAGCTCATGCGTTCCAACTCTTTGGATCGTTCCATTTCGGAAAACTTCCGTTGAACTAAATCGTTCACTTCCGCTTCTCCCAATCCAGAATAACCCGAAAGAGCACGTGGGATTTCATCGTCCACATCCGTCCACTCAAATGTCTTTGCCCAAATTAAACTTCCCGTTTCCTGGTCTTTAAATTCGACTTTTACCTTGTCTGGATTTTCCGATTTATCATAGCTTCTGACCAAGTGTGAGAAGTTTGCTACATCTGCCTGATCAATGCTGTTTAGCTTCTTACCATTGCGATAAAAAACGGCATTAAACACCACACTGCTGTGTCCCTGTTTTGGGAAGGTTTGAATCATTTTCTGACTCACCTGTATGACATGATATATCTTTTTTTTACTCATTACTCCTTGACGATTTGTATGAATTCAATAATTGGGTATTCGTTGGTATTTCCTGGGAGTTCTATGGCAACTAAGCCGCTGAATTCCTCTAGTCCTTCCAATCCGTTTTGGCTTGTAAGCACTTCTAAACTATTGGTATCCGAAATAATCCGTGTACCAATGGGCAGGGCAAACGCGTTGGTAAGCAACAAATACTCATTGTATGCTTCAATCTCATATCTAAGCTTGCCAGGCTTGGTTACTACGTTTTTAAAACGTTGCAGCTCAATTCCAATGATTCGCTGTTTGAACTGTTGATGTATATGAATTAAGTGATCGAACATAATTGGTCAGGGTTAATTTCTTCACTTGTTAAATCATCCTCATCCTCTAAAGGCTCTTCCCAAATACTTTCATCAGTTGTCTCTTGAAGCTTTTGAACCAATTCGGTAAATTCCTTTTTGGGTGGGCTTTCTTTTATAATTGGGCTACTTAAACGCTCCGTGCAACGCAGGTAAAGGCTTACGATGTAAGGGGCAAATACATTTGTTTTCATAGAATCTACATATACACCAACTACTAACTGCCCACGCAGAAGCTCCACATCTAAGGTTTGGAATTCGTGAGTTACTTCAGGTTCATAAAAGGCTTGAGCCGAAACAGGTGTTACAATTGCCTCTTCTTTTAAACTATTAAACGATGCGGAAAACCATCCAATTTCAGGGATATACAAATCTGTTTGCACACCTTGAACATGAACAGCTTTAAATCCTGTACAGCGTTTAAGATTGCTAGGTATTTTGTGTTGAAACCGAACAATTTGTCCTGGTCTGTCCACTTGAAGGCGAATGATATTGTAGCGAATGGATGCCATTGATTCTATTTTTCATTGGTAAGCCACAAATAAATTTTCACTTCATAAGGATAGCCGTAACTACTAAAACCAGTTTCCACATTTGCGGCTAAACTAGCAACACCAAGCTGTGTTTGACCATCTGTAAAACGACCTTCAACCGTACTTCCAGCTGCATCCAAGTGCTCCTCAAAAAAGAAAAACTTCTTATTGGGAGCTACTTGGTTGCCACTAGTAAGCAGTTTCACCTCATGCACATCTTCAAAAATGTCCTGATTATTCACTTTCAACCCCAACAAGCATCCAGGAACAAGGCGTTCTTCAGGAATAGAGACATAGATGCCTCGAATTCTTGCGTACTGCTTGTCGGTTTGTGCATTGAATCGAATACTGTCTCCAGGCTTGGTGACGTTCACTCGAATTTGCTGAAACTTGTGGTTTTTCATGGTGAATTGGATTTATCGTTTACGCTTTGATTACCGCTGTTCCGCGAAGGATAGCCTTCAAATACGAGTTTTGAGGCGCATTAGCAGACCACTCAATATTCAATTCAATGGATTGTTGATCACGAATGATTTTTGGATTATCCAAGATCCACAGACCTTTGAAAGTGTCTTTTCCAGTGGTTTGAAACACTTCGCATGATGTGTTTGGTACTAGCACCGTTCCGTTGGCTTTGAATTCAAACTCACCATTGCGCATGTAGTCTGGAACCACGTCATAGTTTACTGATCCAGGGGAGTCGTTGTTGTCTCCAACTCCGCCCAACAACTGTAATCCATAAAGCAAGAAGTAATTGCCTTTTTCCAATTTTCCGCTAGAGATGTTGCTTGAACCAACAACCTTGTTGTCGTCATCCTTGAACATCTTAATGACTTTTGAGCCACTGATAGTTTTTACAACATAGTATGCGGTATCAACAGCCTGCAAAGATTGATTTGCCAATCCAACTTGGATTTCCTTTGGCAACATGGAGATGCGTTTTTCAAACTCTGCGCGAGAGCGTGAGCCTGTTGCATTGGTTGCAACACGTGTTTGGTTCTGCATTTTGCGGAACAGTTTTTTCTTGTCATTAGGGCCACTAAGGTCAAGGGCTTGCAAAAAGTCATCTTCTGACATTGCACCTAGTAAGTTGTACTCACTGTTTTCGATTTGTCCGAGCGTTAACATATTTCTGATTTTTTAATTGTTTATAGATAATTATTAGGGTTAGATGATTTCGATGTAAGCCAAATCCTCTTCTGACACACCTTCGACCATTGCTGAATGCGAAGAGAATTCCTCAGGGTTATAGGAAGTTGGAGAAGACAAAGCTGGTAGATCAGGATTGTAGCGTTCAACTGATAAATTCATTGGTTCGCGATACACAGTTGGTTCACCAAGTCCGTCTATACCGTTGAAACTAAAGTCAGATAGTCCAGCCAACAAGTCCTTTTTCAAGAATACTTTTACTCCTGATAGTAAACCCGAAGCTCCAACACCCGTTGCTAACATTTTCATGTTCGGGTCTTTTAGCATTAAGTTTCCAGCAGTACCAACCCCTAAAAGGACAATTGGTCGAGCAAGTGCTTTGGCATTAAATCCAGTTGCAGATGCATCCACATTCAATACTTTGTCAATCATTTTTCCGCCCAACGAGCCGATAACAACACCGCCAGTGAGCATAGCCAAGGTTTTGATTTCTCCCATCACAGCTTGGCTACTGATTTTGGTTTTTTTGGTTTGAGTTGCCATGGTTTGCGTATTTATTGATTAAAATAGTTTTACAGGGGTAATATTTTTTTTGCTTCTACCTTGCGTTGCACGACTTGAAGTCGTTGTTTTTTTAGGTAGTGTTTTTTTTGCTGTTGTTGCTGGCTTTCGCTTGGTTCTGTAACCAGATAGGCCAGATGCTTTTTTCTTCGGTTTCATCAATTGATAAATTCCAAAGACTAGTAAACCACCTCCGATAGCAGCAGGTACAGGATTGGTTTTTATAAAGTTCATAATGCCACCGCCACTAGCTTTTGGAGTTGTAGAGGTATCATTGCTTGTTGTGGCAGGAGCCAACGAGGTTTCGGGGTTTGTAGTCATAGCCATTTTTTCTATTGCATTTGGGTCAGTTTGTTGGAATTCGGCAGCTGCATCAGCGGCTCCAGGATCAGCGCTCACTTCGCTAGTT
The DNA here is from genome assembly GCA_964449535.1 of uncultured Saprospiraceae bacterium. Classification (GTDB taxonomy): domain Bacteria; phylum Bacteroidota; class Bacteroidia; order Chitinophagales; family Saprospiraceae; genus SLDF01. Next base: position 7,896 of record CAYUZA010000064.1, on the reverse strand, counting down.
AGCGTATTCATATCTAAGTTTTCATCCTTGCCAATGAGTCCAGATTCTTTTAATATTTTGATTGTTGCAATGATTACAGGTGCAGCAGCAGCTATGACCGTTGCTGAGGCTGGATCACCTAAATAACCCGACATTTGCTCTTCAACATAGCCACTTAGGTTTCCTGCACGTCCTTTTAGAATTGCATTTTTCAAAGCATCTCGACTTCCCTGAAGTTTATCAGCAAACAATTTTTCAACTTTCACTAAAGCATCTTTACTCTTTTGCCAGGTGGAGGCAGATACATTTTTCGCTGCGGCTTGTTGCTGCGTTCCATAAGCCCATTTGAGTTTGGAAGCCATTTTACCCAGGTTAAGTTTCATTGCAAGCAAAAAGCCACCGCGAGCTGCAATTGAAAGTGGATTGTATTTCACAACCGCTTTTACAGCAACTTTAGCGGCTTGGCCAACTTTTTGACCTACCGTTTTTACCGTCTTTTTTACATTGGTAAAAAATCCTTTGACATTGATTCCGCTTAAGGCTAAATCATCTGGATCGTAGTCTAGTCCATTCATGGCATTAACGCCATTCTGTAAATTCAATTGAGCTTCGTTCTTTGCCAGAATATCCAATGACTCGTTGCGTTTGTCGGTGTACCAATACTGAATGGCATAGTCTAGCATCTTCAACAATGCTTGCGGATCATCCACCGTTGAAACTAAACTTGGATTTTGTGCTACTGCGTTGCGCGTTGCAACTAAGTTTTGATATAATTTATCCAGGTCAGATTGATTGGTAGTTGCTCCCAAGCCGATGCCTGAAAGAGAGGTTGCCATCACAGCTTCGTAGTGGTCATTTCCTGAAATGCCACTCAGTACAGCTACATTTATGCCTTTAAGATTCATATTGTAATCCATTTTGTCGGTGTATTTTTTTTCGTAATTGAATTCAGAAACCACAGCATCAATCACACAATAGTTATTGGCTCCAGCTATTGGGACAATCACATATACATGTTGCCATGAATCCTGGCTATATTTTGTAATCCGAAAGCTGTGAGGGATTTTTAAATTGGTGAGAATACTTGAAGTAAAAATGCTCATGCAGTCACAGTCAACACCCGTAGCTCTTTCTGCCCACGACCTTGCTGGTCTTCGCAATTGTTCTAGTCCACGTTGATCCAATTTGTATTGAATAAAGTTGTGGATGAACTCCCAAATAGCTTGACAGGTCTCAAGGGTGGAAGGCCGCATGAGTAATGGAGCGATTCGCTTGGTGTCGTCAAGGTATTTCCAAACGACTTTCTCCATTAACTCAACTGTATCCGTTACTTCTCCATCTTTGATAATGACACGGTCACGCTCATCAGGTGGTGGGAAATACGTATTATAGCGGCTTCCATCCTTGATGGCACGATAACCACTGGTAACAGTTTTGCTTGGTATATGTGCGAGTGCCCTCATTAGATAATTTTGCTTGGTTCTGATTCATAAAAGAGCCCATTTACATAGGTAGTAAAGGACATTTCAATAGGAATACCGAGTTGATCAATCAAGTTCTTTTTGTTCCCTGATTTAAAAGCAGTAATCACTGCTGGAACTTTTGAAACAATGTTGGAAATAAGCCCCGAAAGGGTCATCCAATTAATTTGAAGTTCAATGGTGTCAATTTGAGTAACACCGAGCGGTTTGATAATAATTTCTTTGTTTTCCGCATTGGATTGGGACAATAATTTCCCTTTACTTTTTACGCTTACAACGGGCTTCGTAATTTTTACAGAATCCTTTGACGGATTGTTGATCGCTACTTCGGTGCGAAATGATAATCCACCTAAATTGACAGCATGAACACGTGGATTCACCATGGTAATATTGGTTTGATCACCTACGTTTTGCATTTTCAGTAACCTGATAATACCATAAACCGCAGCTGCGCCAAGTGTTATGCCAACCAATTTATTCATTGTTGTCAGCAGATTTTTCGTTAAAGAATTGATTGAGCTTTCGTGAGCCCGCGTCTAGGAGTTTCTTAACCACATATCCAGCAACAGCTGATGCAGAAGCATAAATAATAACGGTAGTCAGTCCTGGTAAAGTAATCGCCAGTAATAGAGGCTTAGCGGAAATCGCTTTGCCAACGCCACCGACAACACCTGAAACGGTCGTAAATAATGCAGTATGTGTGTGATGTTGCATGAAGTCTTGTATCGATTAGGATACAAACTTCTGAAATGAATTGCTGGGGAAAAGGCGATTGAGGGTGTGTAAAGGTCTATGTAAAAATATGAGGGTTAATTGTTATTTTTGAGAGCAATAAATTTAGATAAATGATTTGCTTCTTTTAACCGCGCATACGTTTAAATCAAACTAGTTATGTAATATTGAAGCACATAAAAGCAAGTTAACAGCAGGCATAAAAAGATCACCTTATGAAATATAAAAACAAATAAAGCCAAACCATGTATCTAGAAAAATTCATCATCAAAAATTTTAGAGGGATAGAGAGTATAGCTTTAAATTTTAACAAAGGACTTAACGTTCTGATTGGCGAAAATAATGCTGGTAAGTCAGCTATTATTGATGCTCTTCGTGTTTGTTTGAGTTACGGAAATCAAAGAAGGGATATTTACATATCGCAATCTGATTTCCATATTAACAAGTCTGCAATAAGTGAAAAGTTTATGGATATAGAATTTCACTTGCATTTTCATATTGATGTTGCAGCTGAAGTTGGTTGGTTTAACGACTTATTAAGTATTGCAGAAGATGGAACACAAGATTTGCAATTACATTTTAGATACTATATAGACATAAACGACAGAGTAAAATATAAAGTTTGGGGCGGTACAAACGAAGGTCAGGCAATCGCTCCCGAAGTTTTATTTCTTATTTACCATGTTTATTTAGACGCACTAAGAGATGCTGAACAATATTTAAGACCAATTCGTGGAAATAGATTAGGTCAACTTTATGGAAATATTCAAATTGATCCTAATCACCATACAGACCAAGAGAAAAAAAGAGAATTAGCTAAGAAAGTCCGATTAGCTGTTGACGAAGATCCAGATTGGGTTGGACATGTGGCAAAGGGAAAAGAAAAAATAAATGAGCATTTAAAAGAAACAAGTTTTACAAGTAAGCAACAACATGTTGATATTTCCTTTCTTCCATTTGACTTTAACAAATTAGTTGATAATTTAAAAATTCAAATGCCAATTTATTCGGACGAAGTACTTGATGGAGACCCTTCAAAACAAAAACACTTTGAACTACATCAAAATGGACTTGGCTACAATAATCTAATTTATACAGCTACAGTATTAGGGGATTTAAAACAGAGGAAAATATTACAAGCGGAAACATATGCAGCACTATTGATAGAGGAACCTGAAGCTCATCTTCATCCTCAATTACAAAACCTATTTTTCAACTACTTAAACAAACTTGACATTGAACAAGGTTTTCAAATATTCATTTCATCACACTCTCCAACTATTACTGCCAAAGCAGATTTAAAATCTATTATTGTTTTACAAAATCAAGCAAATAAAATCCACGCGCTTTCTCTGACAAAATCAGGTCTGACAGATGAGAACAAAAATTATTTGCACAAGTTTTTAGATGTAACGAAGTCTCAAATGTTTTTTTCCAATGGAGTAATCTTAGTTGAAGGCATTTCAGAAGCTTTACTTATGCCTATTTTCAGTAAAATAGTTGGAGATGAATACGACATAAACAAGGCAGGAATTGAATTAGTAAATTTGAACGGTGTGGCTTTCTCTCACTTTGCGAATTTGTTTAATAGTGAAGACGAAAATAAAAATCTTATAACTAGATGCTCTCTACTCACAGACGATGACACAGCAGATGAAAACGATGAGATTACTTCAAGAGCAAGAATTGCAAATGAACTTGCAAACAAAAACTTAAAAGTTTTTTTAGCGGAACGAACTTTTGAGTTTGAACTTTTCATTGCAGGTAATAAAGATGTTTTGTTAGAAATATTCAAAGAGATGCATCCAATATCAGCAGCAAAAATAGTTGACGTTCCTGATATTAAAATTCATGCAGCGGCTTTTTTGGAAAAAGTAATTTCTAATAAAGCCAAGTCTGAATTATCCCATCGATTAGCAGTTAAACTTGCCTCTGATGCAGTCGCAAGAAATGCATTTATTGTTCCTTCATGCATCCAAAATGCAATTAAATACGCTGTAAAAGGAGAATAATGTTTGAAACACTATCAGAAAAGCAGAGAGAAATTGTCTTTGACAAATCAGAAAAGTTTGTTGTAAGAGCTTGCCCTGGGAGTGGCAAAACATTTTGTGTTAGCGCAAGACTTGCTCGATTAATTTCAAGTTGGGAAAAGGAGTATGAAGGAATTGCAGCTGTTTCTTTTACAAACGTGGCTTGGCAAGAAATTGAAAAAAAATGCTCAAATGAATTTCAATTAGGCGATAAAATTTCTTTTCCTCATTTTTTGGGAACAATTGATAGTTTTATAAATAAATATATTTTTCTTCCTTATGGACATTTAGTTTTGAAGTGTAACTGTAGACCAACTTTGGTCGGTGAACCACATGGTATTTGGACAGGAAAATACTTTAGCGACAGTCTTTTTGATAATATTAGTTACAAGATAGACGGCAGTTTTTATGCAATTAATGACAGAGCTATGCCTCCTAATTGGTTGAACAATACAAACATCATCCGTTCAAAGAAAAATATCAACAAGGCTGGCTTCGCCACCCAATCTGATGCTAATTATTTCGCAATGAAAATTCTTGAAGAATTTCCGCAAATTGCAAACGCAGTTGCTTTAAGGTTTCCTTATTTGATAGTTGACGAAGCTCAAGACACTTCTGAAATTCAAATGAGAATTATTGATTTGCTTATAGCAAACGGACTAAATGAGGTTATGCTTGTTGGTGATCCCGACCAAGCAATTTTTGAATGGAATGATGCAAGACCTGATTTACTTACTAAAAAATTTAATAATTGGGAAAACTCCGTTGTTTTGAATGAAAGCAGAAGAAGTTCACAACTAATTTGCAATTTAACTTACAACATTTCTACGCTAGAAGAAATTTCTATCGCAGTAAATGAAGAAGTGAAAGACTTTAAACATAGTCCACAAGTAATACTATACGAAGACAACCTTCCTCAAATTGTATCAAATTTTATTGAAGAATGTAGCCAAAATGGAATTGTAATTTCTGAAGAAACTGTTGCAGTTATTTATAGAAGTAAAAATTTAATCAACGACATTACAGGAATACCAGAAGTTCCTTTTGGTTCAAGTCCGTGGACTACGCACGATAATTATACAAAAGACTTCGCAAAAGGAAAATATTTATATGACAACGGGGATTTTAAAGGAGGATTTCGAGCCATTGAAAAAGCAATCTTGAAGCAGGTTAATAATCTTTCATTTTGTGCCGATCAGACAATTGATAAGATGATTGAGGAAAATGGATTTGTAAAATTTAAATCTGGAGTTTTTAACTTGATAAAAATGCTTCCAATGACACATTTGACAATTGGAAATTGGGTTGATGCAACAAATAAAATTCTTGCAGATAACAAATTAAATTTTCAATTAAGCATCACTAACGCAGGTAGAAACTACTCATTTAAACAAGTATTTTTAAATGAGAGCGAAAAGGTTACCGACAGAAATTATCGTCTTGGAACAGTTCACAGTGTGAAAGGTGAAACCTTTGATGCAACACTTCTAATTCTAAAAACAAAAGGAATAGGAAAGGCATATAAAACAATTCTTAATCAAAATATTTCGATATCAGAAAGTGAAGAATTAAGAATTGCTTATGTTGGTATGACAAGACCAAGGAAAATTTTGATATTAGCAGTTCCAAACCAAGAAAATAAAACGGCATGGGAAAACAAATTGATAGTTCAATAATTCATTGTCATTTAAGTATAGCGGGGTTAGCAAAAGTAGCAGTTCTGTTTTTTTCGCAGATACACATTTGCGTTTAATCAAAGTTTGTTTCTTCTCTGCAACTTTTGTTTTGAAAATAGCCATTTTTAACAAGCTATAAAATGTTGAAAATATTTACGGCTCCCCAAATTCATCAACAATAACCTTTACATGCGCTGGGGTCAATAATCTATTACCTGGCTTATAACCAAAGCTTTGAAGCATCGGTAAAACCGTGTCACTTAATTTGATCCATCTGCGCAATTGAGCACTAGCACTTTTCTTTGATATGTTCGGAAAATAGAGCTGCGCAAGCTCACCATAACCGTATGATTTTATTCTAAATTTCTCTTCCATTTTCTAAACTGGTCTAATTGGGTATAAAAAAAGCCCTGGGGTCTCCAGGGCTTTAAGTTTAAAACGACATTGCTAATCGACTTCCTATCTTGGTGGATAGTCGCTCCATGTCTTCACCTACTTTTTTATCTACGATTCGGGCATAGTGCTGGGTGCTTGTGATGTTTTTGTGTCCAAGCATTTTACTTACCGATTCAATCGGTACGCCATTCATCATAGTCAACGTTGTTGCAAATGTGTGTCGAGCGATGTGATAAGAAAGTTTCTTGGTGATGCCACAGAAGTCAGCAATCTCTTTGAGGTAGGCATTCATCTTTTGATTGCTCATAATGGGCAGAATAAGGTCTTCTGCTTCGAGCAAATCCAATTGAACATACTTGGCAATGATTTGCATCGGAACATCCAATAGAGGCACGTTTGCACGTCCGCCTGTTTTTTGCCTTTTGGTTTTAATCCAATAGCCAGCTTCATTCCGTTCAATCTCACACCGTTTGAGTTTTTTCACATCTGCATAAGCCAAACCTGTAAAGCAAGAAAACACGAAAAAGTCCCTTACCCTGGTAAGTCTTTCAAATGACGAGTTGTATTCCATGATGGACTTTAATTCATCTTCGGTCAAATAGGGGCGATCAACCTCTTTCATTGTAAGGCTGATTCCTGCAAATGGATCCTTCAATATCCATCCATGGCGAAGGCAGCGATAGGTGATCCTTTTAAGATTTTGAAGAAATTTGTTGGTAGTATTAAAATTGCAACCCTTTTCCGTTTTTAAATACATACCAAATTCAGTAACCATGTAATGGTCGATTGATTTAATCGGTACATCGCTTACTTTGTATTTAATTCTTAGGAAATTGGAGAAATGATTTTTGGCAGCATTGTACTTTTGACAAGTAGCGTAGGTGCTTTCTTTGCCAATTAATTTGCGAAGTCCCTCAATGTGGTCTTCCCAAATTTCAATAATCATTTTCGCTTTTGCTGTGTTAACTCCGAGTACCGCATCTCGCAAAAGTTGCGGAGTAACGGTATCGTGCATGGTAATAAGCTCGCTGTACTTCTGGCGAGTTCGGGTGATCACGGAATCAATGTAATCATTGAATTCACGCGCTTCGTGAGAGCGACCAATTACTTTGGCGCGTTTAGAATCCCAATCTTTGGGCTGAATACTTCGCTGGAGCTGCATAACGACACGCTCTCCATTGATGTTGATTTTCATTAGAACGGGAACTTCACCGTTCTTTTTTTCTTTTGTTCTGCTGATGTAAACAACCAGCGAGAAGTTTGATTTTTGACTTGACGACATTTGGCACTAATTTTTTACGTTGTGCCCCCCTTTATTGATGTTACAAATTTACGTTTCCAAAGGAGAAAATAGTCGCCTAACTCATTGTTTTTCAGTCTTATTATGTCTATTAGCGTCTAACTGCTTGGTTTCTTTTTTGGCTTCAAAAAAAAGAAACCCGCTAAGAAACCAAAAGTATAGACAAACCTAGACTTTTTTAGAATTTGAAGAACATAAAAAAAGCGCGTAAAACCTTGATTTTACACGCTTTTAGACTGTTTTAGCCAATCGTCTGGCGGAGAGTGAGGGATTCGAACCCTCGAGACCCTTTTGGAGCCTAC
>CAYUZA010000063.1:0-13425 GCA_964449535.1 uncultured Saprospiraceae bacterium | reverse complement strand
TAATCGAATATCACGATCAATTTATGGAGGAAGTCAAAGCTTACAAAGATGCGAATATTACCCTCACTTTATTGAGGGCAGGAGACACGTTAACTCAGGAAATTCATACAACAGCTGAAGGTAAAATCGGGGTTTTACCATATTATTACAACCATTTTTTTGAATTTGAGACACAAGAATTCAGTTTGGTAGAGGCATTTCCAGCAGGTGTTCGTAAAGGTGTCAATTTTATAAAAAATCAGTTGCTTGCTTTTGGACAGATTTTTGATGGCAAAGCCAAGGCCTCTGAAAGTTTGGGTGGTTTTGTTAGCATAGCAAAGCTATTTCCTTCTACTTGGGATTGGCAAATTTTTTGGAATATGACTGCTATTCTATCCATGGTTCTCGGATTTATGAATTTATTGCCTATACCGGGTTTGGATGGAGGACATGTATTTTTCTTATTGGTGGAAATGATCACTGGGCGAAAAGTTAGTGATAAGATTATAGAAAAAGCGACTTTAGTCGGATTCATTTTGTTGATTGCACTTCTCTTGTATGCCAATGGTTTGGACGTACTTAGGTTATTCAACAAGGGATAATATTGAAAAAAAGTACTGCAGATTTTTTGCATTGATCAAAATGTAATTATTTTTGCAACCCGCGATAAAAGGCGGTTTGTCTGCTAGCCGAAGTGGCGGAATTGGTAGACGCGCTGGATTCAAAATCCAGTGATAGCAATATCGTGTGGGTTCGATTCCCACCTTCGGTACAAAGGCCATTCTCTAACGAGAGTGGCCTTTCTTTTTTATGCCATTTGCTTTTGAAGTAAAATATGCGCACTTAGCAATAAGGTAAAGAAAACTGTTTGATTCTTGTTTCGAGTATTGTTTAAACCATTGACAGCATAAAATAAGGAGACACATTTGGAATGCAAAATAAGTTTTTAGATATTTGTGGTTTTGCGAAATGTAGCTTTATTATGTCCAGAGGATTCAAATTTGTCGGTAATGTCGCAATGGCGATTGTATGGTTTACTGCCTTTTCTTCTTTTTGTGTGTTGAATGCTCCTTTTTCCTTGGGTGATGATCCTTGTGGAGCAACAGCGCTACCGAACAACATGTTGACCTTCACTGAAATTGAACTGGATGGTGGACCTTCTGGCGTCGAGGATCCGGGCTGTGGTGAGTTTAATGGCAATGACAATTGGTATTCAATAATCGTTCCGGCATCTGGTTCCTTAGCGATAGAATTAGAGGCTGGTAGTGTAATTAATGCTGCATTTGCACTTTATTATGGTCCATGCAGCAATCCTACATTAATAAATTGTGTGCCCAATTACCTCTGTGGCGAAGACCCAATGCCAAAATATTTTTACGAGAATCTAACTCCTGGAGCTACTGTTTACTTGCGCATTTGGGATGAAGATGGAAATGGGGGTAATGTTTTTATTAGGGTCTCAAATCCATATGGAAACCCATATCAAACTACGGGAAATGCTCAACCTGTTTCTTTTCAAGGAAGCAGCAACTGTATTCAGCTTACTACCGAGGGTCTTGGACAGCTTGGCTGCGCTTGGTATCCAGAAGCTCAGGATTTTAGCGAACCCTTCGATTATTCCTATAATTTATATTTTGGAACAAGAGATGGTAATGGTGCTGATGGAATGTGTATCATATTTCAAAACAATGGTATACCCATATGTGGAATCTCTGGTGAAGGTATTGGTGCTCAGGGCATTCCGAATAGTTGGATAGTTGAATTCGATACCTGGCAAAATGGTAATTTGGGTGATCCTGCGGAAGATCATTGTGGAATCTGTATAAACGGTGTGATGAATCATGGCGGCCACCCGCCGGTTGCATTACCTAATATTGAAGATGGTAACTTCCATACTGCCAGGGTTACTTGGGACCCACTCACCATGACTTTTACTGTTTTTTTTGATGGGGTGCTACAGATGAGTGTTGTGTATGATATTGTTAATTTGGTTTTTGGTGGTGATCCAATTGCATTTTGGGGTGTTTCGGCTTCCACAGGTGGAGCTTGGAACGACCATATCCTTTGTTTTGAGAATATTGAACTTGAAAATCTTAATCCTGTTTACGTTACCGTTGATGCCAATAGTTGTTTTGGGGAAGGTTATTTTGCTGGCGGGGGTTATCAGTTCGAAAGTGGTGAGTATATCGACATATATGTTGCAGCCAATGGATGCGATAGCGTGGTAACCACCAATCTTGAAGTTTGGCCAGAGGTGCCTGAAACTGCTATCGACACCCTTCTTTGCGAAGGAGAAGGACTCTTTTATGAAGGGGTATTTTATGATCAGCCTGGCACTTTTGAAGTTACCCTCCAAAACGCAAACGGGTGCGATAGTTTAGTAGATTTAACTATTGATTATGTTGAAATAATAGCTTCAATACCTGATCCAGAAATATTGACTTGTTATGATCCGGTAACATCAATCCAGGTCGATGTGCAAGGCGACTTGACCCACATTAGGTATTTTTGGTATACTCCTTCCGGCAATATATTAACGGATCCATCACTACCCATCATTGATGTAGACGCCCCTGGATTTTATTTCGTAGAGGTTAGCTTCGACAACGGTGAGGTACAGTGTGGTCCGCTGGAGCTTTCAGTTTTCGTAGAAGCAGATCAGGAGAGCCCCCAGATAATTTTTCAAACCATAGGCCAATTAGACTGTGATGAAGGTACGGTGTTTATCGACGCAGGCCAGAGTATTGGGGGCAGTCTATACGAATGGTTTGCTACGGTAGGAGGGGACATTATCAATGGACAGGGCACTCCCATGATTGAAGTTGATGGTCCTGGTACTTACACTTTAATACTTACGAATGAGGAAAATGGATGTTTGTCTGAAGCTGATATTGATGTAGCACTTATTGAAGAACCTCCGTTCATTGACATATCTATTCCAGAACCCCTAACATGCAAAGATTCCTCTGTATGGATAGATGCTAGTAATTCAGAGCAAGAGCCCTTTTTTGTGTACGAATGGACTACGCTTGATGGTCTTATTTTGGAAGGGGAAGATTCCTTAAAGGTACGAGTGGGAGCGCCAGGTTTTTATGTGTTGCGCATTTTAAATACAGAAAATAACTGTGAATCGTTTCAGGAAGTTGAAATAGTAACAGATAGGGATACCATTCCCGTCTGGATCGAAGATCCAGATATGCTGCTTTGTAAACAAACTTCAGTTGTTCTGCAGCTTGAACCAACACCAATTCCCCAGCCGTCTGTAATTAATTGGAGTACGGCAGATGGTAATATTGTCAGTTTAAGTAATGGAAATACAAGGGCTGTGGTTGATAAAACAGGAACTTACCAGGTAGTCGTTGTGAATGATTCAAACGGATGTTCTTCTCAGGCATTTGTTGAAGTGGAAGGAGACTTCGAGCTACCTGTTTCTGATGCAGGTGATTCAATTACGCTTACTTGCAGAGATCGCGAACTTTCATTGGATGGAGGCGGATCTTCCCAGGGCAGTCGGTTTACCTATAGATGGCAAACTGCCCAAGGCTTAATTATCAGCGGAGGGCAATCTTTACAACCCAGGATTGGCAGACCCGGTATTTATGATTTAATAGTAACTGACACAGTAAATGGATGCACTGCTGTGGATCAGGTTGCAGTAGGTGCTGACCAAGTACTTCCTGAAATCAGCATTCAACCCCCTTTAATATTGAATTGTAATCAACCTTCCATTAGATTGGATGCATCTGATTCTCCATACCAGTCTCCGTATAGATTGAGCTGGCGTACCATCCAGGGCAGGATTGAAGAAGGAGGAGATACGCCTAGCCCACTAGTCAATCGATCGGGCTGGTATGTCTTGAGCATAATAAATGAGAATAATGGATGTACTTCGGAGGATAGTATCGAGGTAAAAGAAAACTTTGTAGCTCCGGATGCGGTAGCAACTGCTCAGGGTTTATTTACCTGTTCAACCGATTCCTTAACTTTAAGTGGAGCCGGGTCTAGTATAGGTCCAACTTATTCTTATTTATGGGCTACCCAGAATGGTAGTTTTATTCGTGGTGAAACTGGTTTGGCACCCGTTATTAATCGTCCCGGAACTTATGTGCTGACGGTTCTAAATTCTGAAAATGGCTGTATATCAACGGATACTGTAGTTGTGCAGGCAAATGAAAATATACCAATTGTAACTATCGCGGAACCTTTGGTTCTTAATTGTGCGAGACCGGCAGTGAGATTAAATGCCACTGGGAGCAGTGATGGACCCAATTATAATTATGTTTGGAGTTCGAGTGATGGCACATTTCAATTAATAAATAAGCAATTGATAGAAGTAATTATGCCTGGAACCTATCGACTAGAGATTACCAATACACAAAATAATTGTATTGGCATTCAGGAAATTCAGGTTTTGCAGGACACTGTGCTTCCAGTTGCTGAAATTGGTCAGCCCCTTATTCTCAATTGCCGCGATAGTACAGTAAAGACGCAGGTAGACGTATTAACTGATGCCAGTCAACTTGATATCAGATGGAGTACTACCTCTGGACAAATAATCTCTGGATTAAATAACCTTGAGGCTACTTTGGGCCGTCCTGGAATCTACACCCTGACATTACGGAATCTAAATAATGGGTGCAGCCAAACTTTTGATGTGGAAGTTGAAGAAGATAGAAGCCAGCCAGTCGTACAAATTTTACCACCGGATACTTTAACTTGTTTGCGAAATGATATAGGATTAAATCCGCTGGGATCTGATCAGGGATCAGAATTTTCTTATACATGGAGTTCTGGAAATGGATGGGTATTTAGTGATCCCGGGGCACCGCAACAGACGGTCACCAGTCCGGGTACCTACCGATTAACCATTCAAAATACCAGAAACTTTTGTATCGGATTTAGAGAGGTCACTGTCATCGAGAATAGAGTTTTGCCAAACGCATCTATTAGTTTTCCTGATACAATAACTTGTAAATTTCCATTTGTTATTTTAAATGCTAGTTCCTCTTCGCAGGGTACAGGATATCGGTATGCCTGGAATACCGCAAATGGTACTATTGTGAGTGGCCAGAACGGGCTGAGGCCGGAGGTTTCTGCAGCTGGCATCTATCGATTGGTGGTGACCGATGATCGAAATGGTTGTACACAAGAAACCACGGTGCAAGTTGGAGAAAACAAGCGTGAACCGGAAGCAGATGCTGGACCTGACCAACAACTTACTTGTAGAATTACCAGTCTCAGATTACAAGGAATAGGTAATTCCATATTTGGTCCTGTAGAATATAATTGGACCACCAATCAAGGACAAATATTGGCCAATGGCAATACCCCTAATCCTCTTATTGGTGCTCCGGGTGTATATCAAATTGTAGTCAATGATCCCTATAATGGTTGCACTGCGACAAATGAGGTAAATGTGTATCCAAATGAAGATACCATTCAATCTGTTCAAACACGGATAGTTCAGCCCAATTGTCAGCTTAATGCAGGCGCTATTTCATTTTTAACGATTGAAGGAGGTACAGAGCCATATGAATTTTCCATAGATGGAGGTGTAACTTTTGGTCCACAAAGAGAGTTCAATCGCCAGACTCCCGGCCAGTATCGCTTGGTAGTAAGGGATAGCGAAGGATGTTTGTATAGAGTAGATACAATGCTCAAACCAGTTATTCCTGTACGTATTGATTTACCACCTTTTTATTTGTTACCATTGGGTCAGTCATTGACACTAAATCCCGATGCAAATTTGGCACCTGGTCAAATACCAACATGGCATTGGGAGCCACCGCTGTACCTCGATTGTCCTGATTGCAGAGAGGTTCGTTCCACCCCATTAGAAGAAATACGTTACGTGGTTACAGCTACTGATTTGAATGGCTGCACGGATGTGGCAGAAACCTTGATTCGTGTAGTGCGCGAGGGTGGAGTATTCGTTCCATCTGCATTTACTCCAGGCGACAAAAATGGATTAAATGATCGGTTTACGGTGTTTGGTACAGCGGATATGATTGAACGCGTAGATTTTTTGGAAATATTCGACCGCTGGGGCAATCGTATGTTTAAACGGGAAAACTTTCCAATTAATGATGAAGAATCAGGTTGGGATGGCAGTTTTAGAGAGCAACCCATGAATCCTGGAGTATTTGTATATGTGGCTAAGGTGACATTTATCAATGGAACATCAGAAGTATATCACGGAGATGTCACGTTAATTAGATAAGGATCACTAGATGCTAAAAAACGCAAATTATGTCTGCAAAAGTGAATAAAGATGCGTTTGAACGTAAGCATAGCAGGAATAATCAAATCTACCATAAAGGTGAAACCTTAATAAACGGAATTCCTCGCCGCGAATTTTTATACAATTTAGGATTGGTTAGCGTGTCAGTTATGCTTTCCAATAACCAAATTAGCTCTTTGGCCTCTGCAACAACATTGGTGCCAGTCTCATTTGAGAAGTCTATTAATAATGAAGATTTGTTCTCTTACATCCGGCGTGTTTCTGGAAAATTTGACTTGAGATTATACAAGCAACTGGTTGGTGCAGCAAATGAATTCAAAGAAGGTGATGATATTGCAGGTATTGCAGCACCAGATGAAATCTCAAGAAAGATGGCTAGAAACCTGATTTCCAATACCTCGCTTATTAATGTATTTAAACGTCCTCTTTTCAAGGATGAACAATATGAACTCATTCAAAACTCGACGGTATTCGATAGCAAAGTTATGAACATGACTTTCGGCGAATTAAAATTTTTTCTTCTTAATTCAGATGAGTCTGACATAAAGCAAATAATGCCTTCATTGTCAAGTGATATTATTGCATTTGTTGTCAAGTTGATGAATAATGATGAATTAATAAGCATAAGTAAAAAAGTCTTTAATCCTCTTCCAAATAGTAATATTGGAGCTAAAGGTTATGTTAGTGCAAGAGTGCAACCAAATTCGCCCACTGATAATATCGAAGACATTATTTGGCAGGTATTTGATGCATGGTCATATGGTGTGGGGGATTTGGTGCTTGGTACCAATCCAGTATCAAGTGATCCAGCTATGGTATCACGTATTGAGGCAGCATTGCATGATTTGTTGGTTACATTCCAGTTGGAAGACATAATGCCAAACTGTGTACTTTCTCATATTGACATTCAAGCAGATGTTGAAGAATTACAGCCGGGAACAACCGGCGTTTGGTTTCAAAGTTTAGCAGGAACAGTGAAGGCTAATCAAACTTTCGATGTAACTATAGAAAAAATGCAAGCTCATGCAGACGCACGCAGAGGAAAACGGTATGGCTTATATGCAGAAACTGGTCAAGGCGCTGATGCTACAAACGGCCATAGTGAAGGTTTCGATATGGTGGTGCATGAATCTCGTAAATATGGCTTTTTGAGGGCGTTAAAACAGCGTATTTATGAGCAAAAAAATGACAATACTGAACCGTGGGTATTCCTTAATGACGTAGCTGGATTCATTGGTCCAGAGGTGTTTCGCACGAAAGAACAGCTTGTCCGTTGTTGTCTTGAAGATCTTGTAATGGGGAAGCTCCATGGACTTACGATCGGACTTGATATATGCACTACTTTGCACATGGATGTCACCTTGGATGATCTGGATTGGTGTATTGATCAAATTATGCCAGCCAATCCTGCCTATTTTATGGCCTTGCCAACCAAAAATGACCCCATGTTGAGTTACCTTACCACTTCATTTTCAGACCATATTCGTGTTAGAGAACAGTTTGGTTATAAAGTCAATGAGCCAATGTGGGCGTTTTTTAAGCGGATTAAAATTATTGATTCACATAATCAACCAACCGCTCATTTTGGTCAACCCACACAGGTATATCTCCAATATTGTAGAGCAAAAGGCGATATACGAAACGATGAATCAATTTTACAGGAAGGTAAAAGTGCCATAGCAAGGGTTCGCCAACGTGGGGTTCCTATTGCTGAAGGCTTTGGAGAAAAAACATGGCATGTGCAACCATCGTTAGAGCAGGAAATTAGGGAGCTTTATGCAGATGCGAAATATTGTTTATGGACAGAATGGGAGGAGTCCTTTGCTCAACAGTTTAAACATTCATCATGGATCGATTCCATGTCAAAAAATAGAATTGACTATGTATATCATCCTACTAGTGGTGAGCGACTTTCACTTAAAGGGTTAGCTATTTTAAGGAATCTACGTAAAAATTTTAAAAATCATATTCCTGAGGTACAAATTGTAATTTCCGACGGCTTGAATGCCAGGTCACTTATGGACGAAGGGCACCTAGAGTCATTTCTCCCTCAATTAAATGCTGAGTTGAACTCGCTTAGTCTCTCAATTGCTGAACCATTAGTGTTCATTCGCAATGGTCGTGTTCGCGCGGGTTATGAGGTTGGTGAGATGCTTTTTGGAAATAAAGGCCCAAAATTGTATTGCTTAGTCCACATAATTGGTGAACGGCCAGGGACCATACATCGTAATTTCTCTGTCTACATTACTGCGGCTTCAGCATCAACTTGGAAAGTGCGTGGCAAAGTAGACCATGATATTACCCGGGTTGTTTCAGGTATTAGCGATACAGCCTATTCGCCAAACGTTGCTGCAGCGGAAGTGACTTCCATAATTGGTGAGATTATGAGCAAAAAATAACCTGATAAATATTGACATTGAATTTTAAAAAAAAGTAAATTAACTTTTCTTAAAAAGCGTAATAACTAACCATTATGCATTGAAGCTGGTCCCACAGCCGCAAGTTTCGGTGGCATTCGGGTTGTTAAACGAGAATCCACGATTTTCTAGCCCGTCTACGAAATCAATCTCCATGCCCAATAAATATAGCGCATGAGCTTTCTGCATAAATACTCGTATACCTTGGATATCGAAAATCTGATCATTTTCTTTTGGCTGGTCGAAACCCAAAATGTAGGAAAATCCCGAACATCCTCCTCCTTTAACCCCAATTCGAAGTCCGTGATCTACACTCAAGCGCTGCTCCTGAGCAATGCGTTTCAATTCAGCTATTGCGCCTGGCGTCAATTGGATTGGAGGAGTACCCACTGATTTTTCTGAAATGCTCATTCTTTTGGTGTTTTAAAAATACAATGCAAAATAAATACAAATACATAAGCTAAGGAAGCTCATCACTTTCGAATAACAAGAAATTATTAGCTTTGTTGCTACATTAAATGTAATCTGATGGAACCTTGGATGAGTAAATTGTTGGTGTTGGCCATTTGGTTAATGATTGCTGTAGTGGCCATCTGGCTCAGTCAAAAATTATTGGATGAGTGGATAAGACACAAGACCAGACTTAGTGCTCAGCAAATGAATATGGAGAAAGCCAATAGAAGTTTTCAACAAAAAATTCAAGCTTATGAGCGTCTAATTCTTTTATTGGATAGGATTTCCATTCCTAGTCTGATTATCAGATTACAAGAACCAGGAGCTACCACGGAAATGTTGAGTACTTCAATGATCATAGCCATTCAGCAGGAGTTTGAGCACAATGTTACTCAGCAGCTGTATGTTAAAGATAACTTATGGAATATCATTGCATTGATAAAGGATGAAATGTCAGCGAGCATCAGCTTGGTCGCCGATGAACATTCAGGTATGGCTGCAGGAGATTTTATTCGTGCCATAATGGATTATCACCAAAAAAAAGGACAACTCTTGATTGCAAAGGGCCAATCTGCTGTTAAGGAAGAAGCAGGTCTGTTATTGCACCACAACTAAAGTTTTCAAGAATGCCGCTCAATCGAATTGTCGACTTAAAAACCACTTTTTCATATGCGGTTTGCTCAATTGCTATTTTAAGCATGTCTGGCTGTGCTCGGGTTTGGCACATCGCAGATTTATCTTATAAAAAGTACCCTGTTGAAGCATCGGATAGTCTTAATGCTTCAGACACAATTGCACTAGGTAGCACCATATCCCCATTCAGAAAAAGGATGGAAACAGAAATGCTAAGAGAAATCGGATATGTGGAGGTTGTAATGCCTAAGACAGGGGTAGAGTCTTTGTTGTCCAATTGGTTTGGAGACATGATTTACCGGCAGGCATCCCGTATCGCAGGTACTCCGCCGGATTTTGCGTTTATGAATTCAGGTGGGATACGCCTATCTGAAATGCCAGCAGGAACCCTGCATGTGGGAAAAATATACGAATTAATGCCCTTCGATAATTTTTTGGTCATAGTCGATATGAGTGGCAAGGATGTGGAACGCCTATTCCAAAAAATAGCAGCAAAGAAAGGGGGGTGGCCCGTTTCAAGTCATATATCATGTGATTTGTTTCCGAACCTAATGATAAGTATTAACGGGGAACCGCTTGACGCTAATCGCATATATAAGGTGGCTACCAGCAATTTTTTAGCAGATGGGGGAGATTTGCTTGATTTTATGGTGGGGTTACCCCGCAAAGATTATCCGATTTGGATAAGGGATATGATGGTAGATGATGTTGAGCAACAAACTACAGAAGGTTTGCCCGTTCGTTCAGTGTTGGATGGACGTTTGCGCTGGAATGATTAAAGCGAATAAATGATAAAGCATGAATAGGCGTTGGTTTTTAAGTAATTTGGGGATATTGACGGGCGGAGTGGCACTGGGGGCAAATTTTATTCCTGCTCTTCATGAAGATTTTTTGCGTCTTACCATTTTGCATACCAATGACACACATTCCAGAGTAGATCCATTTCCGATGGATGGCGGGCGTTTTCAGGGTTTGGGTGGCGTGAGTCGTCGGTTGGCAATGATTGAACGTATTCGAAGGGAAGCGGAACATGTACTTTTGCTCGATGCCGGTGACTTTTTTCAGGGAACCCCTTATTTTAACTTATTTGATGGGGAGGTTGAAATCCAGGCGATGAATGCATGTGGGTATGATGTAGTTGTGCCGGGCAATCATGATTTTGATAAAGGAGCAGAAAATCTGGCAGTTCAAATGGAGCAGGCCCAATTTTCTATGGTTGCCACCAATTATGGATTGAAAAATAACCCATTACATGCAACAGCTCTGCCGTACGTAATTATACAAAAGGGTCCATTGCGCATTGGAATTGTAGGGGCAGGCATTCACTTAAAGGGGCTGGTTACTAAGCAGTTGTATGGTGAAATTGAATTTTTGGATACGGTTAAAACTGTGGAGGAAAAGGCAAGTAAATTGAAAAATGACGAGGGCTGCGATTTTATAGTGTGCATTTCGCACCTCGGCTATAGCTATTCCGACGACACATTATCTGATCGGGTGTTGGCTGCAACAACATCGTCTATAGATTTAATCATTGGGGGTCATACCCATACATTTCTTAAAGAACCTGTTACTGTAGCCAATCGACTCAATAATCCAGTGGTAATAAATCAAGTAGGATGGGGTGGTGTCCAATTGGGTAGACTTGACTTTGTATTTGAAAGGAATCGGAAAGCTCGGTGTAAGACATGCCGGCCTATATGGTTAGGAGCTTAATTTATTTTTCAAAAAAGGAAAAAAAGGGGCCAAATGTCATGCAATCTTGAGCCGTATTGCTTACTTTGCTAGCTAATTTCAAAGAATAGAATAAAGTAACAGCAGCTGACAGCGTTCAAAAGGTGAGTTTAATCCTCTTTTGCTACACTGAGGCAGGGTGTCATTGCATCATGAATAGACAAGAGGAAATTTGGGAATTGTGTAAAATTACTATACGGGAGGAGGTCAATGAGTTGGCTTTCAAAACGTGGTTTGAACCTGTAAAAGCTGTTGCATTGGATGGTGATCTGCTAACCATTGAGGTACCCAATAGATTTTTCTACGAATGGTTGGAAAAACATTATGTGGATTTACTTCGCAAAGCCATAAGGGCAGTTTTAGGTACAAAAGCTAAACTCGAATACCAAATTTTGATGGCACAGCAAGAGGAAGGTACCCCAATGGGTGGTGCAAGAAAGCAGGAAAAGAAAGGATCTGCCAATGAACCAGAAAAATCTCCAGCTGACGAAATCAAAAATCCTTTCGTAATTCCTGGAATTCGAAAACTAAATATTGATCCTCAGCTTAATAAGCAATATACATTTGATACTTTTATTGAAGCTGATTGCAATAGGTTAGCTCGCTCAGCTGGTATGGCCATCGCAGAGCGTCCCGGAGCTACATCTTTTAATCCGCTAATTGTTTACGGCGGAGTGGGTCTTGGTAAGACCCACTTGATTCATGCCATAGGTAATGAAACACTTAGGCGAAATTCCAATAAAAACGTCCTTTATCTTACCTCAGACAATTTTACCAATCAAATTATACATGCCATTCGCAATAATTCGATCAATGATTTTGTCCATTTTTATCAGCTTATTGATGTATTGATCATTGACGATATCCAATTTTTAGCTTCTAAAACCAAAACTCAGGAGATATTTTTTCATATTTTCAATGAATTGCATCAAAGCAAGAAGCAAATTATTCTGTCCTCAGACAGAGCGCCTAAAGACATGAAGGATATCGACGACCGTTTGATTAGCCGGTTCAAGTGGGGTCTTGTAGCAGATTTGCAGGCTCCGGATATAGAAACCAGAATGGCTATTTTACAGGCTAAGATGGGGCATTATGGTCTTTCTTTGAACAATAATCTTTTGGAGTATATAAGCTTTCATATTAAAGACAATATCCGAGAATTGGAAGGTGTGCTTAGTTCCGTTCAGGCGCATGCGTCATTTACCCGCAAACCAGTAGATTTATTGCTGATACGGGACGTTATTGAGCGCTATGTAAGTGAGATGTCACACGGCATCAGCATGGAGGGCATCAAAGAATTAGTTGCAAAAGAATTAAACATAGAATTAGATAAAGTAAATGGCAAATCCCGCAAACGGGAAATTGTTATTGCCAGACAGCTTTCTATGTATTTATGTAAATCTTTTACAGACAAATCTTTAAAAACAATTGGCGAGCATTTCGGTGGCAAAGACCACAGTACAGTTATTTACTCCTGTAGAGCTATTCAGGATATGATAGAAACAGATGTTAGATTTGCTGAAAAGGTCCAACAATTGGAGCATAATCTAAAACTCGCGCAAACGGCAGGCGTAATACGTTAATTTTTTTCAAGAGGAAGTACATAGAATATCACAAATCGTCTCCTACATATTGGATAACTATCGCTTCACTTTGATCAAAATTAGCCTTAAGTTTAATTACCTGTTTACTCACGCCATCATCAATCTCCAACGCCGCTGTATTGGGTGGTATATCTCCCAAATTATGTGCATACAATATAAGCCGTGCATTGAATCCAGTAATACGCAGTGGTACGGTCTTTTTGGCAGCTTCAAGAGGATAGCGGGTTAGCACATAATGGTCATTCAGTTTCAGGGAAATGATATCGCCATCTATGCGATTATGATCCCACACACTAATATTTATTTTTCTACTCTTAACTTCAATAACTTCTGCATCGGTCACCTCGATTTTTTCCTCTTTTATGTC
>CAYUZA010000062.1:0-13464 GCA_964449535.1 uncultured Saprospiraceae bacterium | reverse complement strand
TGAAACACCAAAATTCCCTCAAAAAAAGATAAATCCTCTCTCACATCCATCGCGCCAACGTGTATCATTTCCAGCCTTAAGCCACCGCCAATACCTCCGCACTCATCTTCCTGAACGTAAATATTTTCCAGAAATGAGGGTATTTGCATACTCATGCCCTGAGCCTGCCATACCATATCTTTAAATTCAGGGCCATTTTGAGCTGACAACATGTAGCCAAAATGCATAAAATAGATAAGCCCTAAAATTTTATATACTATCGTTCTCATAAAAGGCTAAAGTACAACTTTTTCATGTTAGTTAAATAAAATGCTCATAAATAGCCTATTGAACCTGGACCACAATGCACCGCTATTCGGAAATATGTAACTTTTATTACACCATTTTAACGTAAAACAGAGTATATTTGTATTTAGAGCTATGATTTTTAAACTCTTCCATATCACCTTGGCGTCTTTGGTGTATCTGAGTAGTATCGGATTCGCTATCAATAGGCATTATTGCAAAGGTGAGCTTATAGATGCAAAAATTTATTTACCGGCTGAAAAGTGCGAAAATCATGCTTTACATCTCCTTTTAAAAGAGGTTACTTTATCCGATTTAAAACCCTGCTGTCAAAAAGCACTCATAGAATCCCAAAAGGGCTGTTGCGAAGATACTTCAGAGTTCAAAAAGCTGGAAATTGACAACCTAATTGCGCAAGATTGGGCTGATTTGGATAACCAAAAGGCCTATGACCACGCGTTTTCATTACCATTTGAAGATTCTTTACACGCTGCCATACGTTGGTGCGCAGGTGTTTTACCTGATTACAGACCCCCGCCCTTGTGGCATGACTATCAGGTTCTATATCAGGTATTTCGTATTTGATTAAGGCTGTTTTTCAATGAATCTGACGTTAGCACATATGTGTGTCTAGCGATCAAAAAAATCCATTTTCATTTTTAAAAACAGACCATTATGTTTTACAAACAGATCATACTACTGATCGCCCTATTGATCAGTTCTACCTCAGCTTGGACGCAAGGTCCACCGATTCGTACGGACAAGCCCATTATGTTGGGTCAAAATAAAGGAAGTATCCGGGCATATTATCAATATTTAGAACATGCAGGCAATCATTACCATATGCTGCCTTTAATGTTTGAATACAATCTAAGGAATAATTTTGAAGTTGGCGCAGAGTTACCGTTTGCAGCCTTGTCTTCTGCATCCAGAAAAGAAGGAATGCGTGTGGGGGATGCTATGCTTAAAGTCAAATATCAATTTTTCAGAAAAGATAGCCCAGGCAAAACACTTCGCGCAGGCGCAAAACTTGCAGGTATGTTTCCCACAGGCCGACCTTCTGAAATCCCACATGTTGGCATGGGTGCCTACCAGACTATATTTGGCTTATTTGCAGGCATGGAATCTCTAAAGTACGGTATTGTAGGTGAGTTGGGTTATGTGCATTTTGACCGATTACATCCGAATTTTGTAGAATCTAAATTAGCCTTCGGACTACCCTTGCTGAACCCCGGCTACCCTATTCGTCAGGTGACCCTATATTTCGAGTACGAAGGTCGCTGGATGCCGCAGAACAATGACCATGCAGCTTATTTTGCACAAGGTGTTCAGTGGGCATTTGGCCGATATGCATTAGAAGCTTCCTTGCAATTGCCACTCGTTGAACGCGTACCTCATCATTTTAGAAGAGATATTGCCTTGATGGTAGGAACACGTATTATTATCTAAAATAAATAAAATTAATCATGAGAACAATATATTTTTTAGCATTTTATATGCTTGTCACTTCAAGTATTACAGCCCAAACAGATCACATTTATGCTAAAATAAATGGAATGGGTTGTGCCTATTGCGCCAATGGCATAGAACGCGCATTTAAAGATTTAAAACAAAAAAAGTCATTCAAAATTGACCTGCAAGAAGGTACAATGGACTTTGATTATCCTGCTTCTGAAGCCATCGGACACGAAGCCATTTTGCAACGGGTAGATAAAGCAGGGTACACTGTTACGGAAATTAATATAAAAAGAAGTGATGGCACCATATTCGAGTGGAAAACCGAAAGTAAACCCTCGAAAGACAAAGAGAAGCAAAATACTGAAGCTATTTTCACAGTTTTGGGAAACTGCGGTATGTGTAAGACACGCATTGAAAATGCAGTGAATGAATTGGACGGCATATTTTTTGCTTTTTGGGATTCAAAAACCCAAAAGCTACATGTAAGATTTGACGCCAATAAAATAAGTCAGGAAGACATCGAATTGGAAGTTGCTTCTATCGGACATGATACAGAAAAGTTCAAAGCGTCCGATGAGGTCTACGAGAATCTACACGGATGCTGCAAATACGACCGGAACCCTAAACAATAATTGGCTTTGCCTGTCAACAAAAAAGACCTAATCGCTCAGTCTACTATTGAATGATTAGGTCTTTTTTTTAATATTCATTAATACCCCTTATTTCATCAAATAAATCTCTTTTTGAATATACCCCGGCTTACCCGTTTCTCGATCCTCATACATCAGATTAAACACAAAGGTATCCGGATCTAATGGTTTGCCCCAAAGAGTACCATCCCAAATCGCCTTTGCATCATCCGCTTCAAATACTAAGCCGCCATAGCGGTTATAGATTTGCCAACGGACATTTTTGATCCCAAAAGCGAAAATCTCAAAAACATCATTGACCTTATCATCATTGGGTGTAAACACATCTGGAACAAAAATCCTCACTTTATTGCGCACGCAAAGGGTTCTTTCTAGAAAATCCTCACAGCCCAATTCATTTACAACCCATTGACGTAGTATATATTGTCCCGTATCTGAATACATATGGCGTATAGTCCCGGGATTATTTAGATCCCAACGAGGTGATCCATCCCCAAAATCAAGCCAGCCCTCGCTATAACCAAAAGCGTTGTCAATAATTTCAATTTCATTATCAATAATGTCAATACAATCCTGGTTAGGAATTAAAGAAAAATTAGCTGAAACAGGTGGAGATCCGGGCAGATTGATGTCCGCTCGTTGTCTACATCCGGTAATCGTATTTAACACCTCTACCGAATATGTACCAGGCGTACCGTATAATCTACTTCTTTTAACCGGCGGAGTTGTTTGCCACCAAATATCAAAAATAGTACTATCCAGCATAACTTCAGCAAATGTTTCTTCACCATAACAAACTGGCGGTCCTGATAATGTTTGAATGTTAAATGCTGGAAATACCCTAACAAATACACTATCAATTAATGGATCAGAGCACTGATCCGTAACGGTAACGCGGTACCAGGTATCTACTGTAGGTCTTACTATATGGCTGTTTCCAAAGCCGAGACCTTGATCCCATGTATATTGAATAGTGCCTACACCACCTAGTGCTTTGTATTGAATTACCGTTTGTTGACCCGAACATATAGAATCTGCGTTTGTAACTTGATCTGGTTCTATAGGGGGCAAAATCTGAATAAACTTTCGATCAGAGGAAGCACAAGGACCGCTTCCTTTAGTATATTTCAGCTCAAAAGTGCCGGTTCCAAGAGAAGCTGGATTAAATACTGGACTTGCTGGCTGGCCATTAATGGTGAAATCACCGCCTGCCGGTTGAAGTTGAACTTGAATATCTCGATTTTGAAAACAATATTGTTGTTGGATACCTGAAATAAATACTGCCTCATAAGGGGTAACCTCCACTTCCGTAGCAGAAACACAACCATTAGGAGCAGTATATAAAACCTCGTGGATGCCAACACCTGCTAGTTTTGGATCAAATAAGCCTGTTTCCGGTTGTAAAAAGCCCGGACCTGACCAACGACCTCCCGCAGGTGAAGCTGTCAATATAACCGGTAAGCTCCTGTCACAAAAAGAAAAAGTATCAAATACCGCTGCAGAAGCGACTTCAACAGTGATAGAATCGGTGCAATCCAAAGCTTCATAATACCAAGTATGTACCCCGGGACCAGCAGATACCGGATCAAATATATACTGACTGCCATTCCATGAGATGCCCGGCCCCTGAAGATCGCCAACAGTTGGCGACCACCTCACATAATCCTGAGCATTTACAGGTGCTGCATCTGGACAAAAGAGCAATGCTTGTTTGGCCTCAATCGAGACCTCAGTCAGATTGAGCACAAATGCATCTTCACAAATATTTTTCTTAATCCTGTAAGTATGTTGACCCGCAGGGAGTCCACTAACATCATACGCTTGGAGTGAAGGTAAAAATACACCAGGACCTGACCAATTTCCTGGATAGGGAAGGTAAACAATATTATTTTGAATACATTGGGTGATATCTGGCCCAGCAGTCAACTCAATAATATAAATCTGCATGGTCTTCTCACAACCATTGGCAGTATATGTGTAAGTGTGCCACTCATTGAAAGGTGCTTTCCAAGCTTCTAATCTTCCACTTATGGGATTCACAATGCCAGGACCTGACCAGCGCCCTCCAGGCGGACTTGCCTGCAGCAGAAAAAACTCCTCGGTACATAAAGTGTCTTTTACAGGTAGCGTTATACTATCTGCTACATGAACCTGTTTTTGTGCCGTACAACCGTTAGGGGCCTCATATGTAATCCAAAAGGTTCCATTTTCAACTGGATTGAAAGACCCTTCTGTTGAGTTTGTGTGCATACCACTCCAGGTACCACCTTCAGGACCGCCCCCTAACAATGGGAATGGTGGTGCATTCAAACATGCGGCCTGTACATCGCCTGGCCGTATAGGCCAAATATAAATCGTGTCTCTAACGCGACAAC
The DNA here is from genome assembly GCA_964449535.1 of uncultured Saprospiraceae bacterium. Lineage (GTDB taxonomy): Bacteria > Bacteroidota > Bacteroidia > Chitinophagales > Saprospiraceae > SLDF01. The sequence goes on along the minus strand of CAYUZA010000062.1, from coordinate 8,696 downwards.
CATTGGGAGCAGTATATAATATAGTGTCTATATGAAGCGTATCACCACCTGACCAGCGCCAAAATTCATACAACCCAGTTTTACGCTGACCCGGCGGGATAGACCTGGAAAGAAAATCTCCGCCTGTGATACTTACTTGCAAAGTTACATCAAGAGAAGAAGCACATATAGTATCCTGAATTGGATTTAAAAATCGAGGGTTTTCATTAACCTTTATCTTTTTTTGGGCGATACACCCATTTGCTCCTTCGTAAGAAACGATAAATTCACCACTCTGGACCGGATTAAAGATACCATCGGCAGAAGTAAAAGGTCCGGTCCAAACTCCACCAGATGGATTACCTCCTGTTAATGCAAATGATGATGCACCTTCACATACCACTTGTTCTGACCCAGCACTAATTGGAAGAATATATACTGTATCCCGTACGCGACATCCAGCAGGAGTAATATAAGTAACGGTATCCACTTTCAAACCTGGTGAATTACCCCAACGCCAAAATTCATATCTACCCGTCTTCCGATGTTGATTGGGTATAGAACCGGAAAAAAAGTCTCCACCAGGTATACTGGTCTGAAATATCCAATCTGCTGCAGAAGCACAAATGGTATCCTGAATGGGATTTAGTATAGTTGGGTTATCATGAACAATCATCTTTTTTTGAGCCACACAGCCATTGGGAGCCTCATAAGATATTGTAAATGTACCAGTTTGTATCGGGCTGAACTGCCCATTTGCTGTAGTAAAAGGACCGGTCCAACTCCCCCCAGAAGGCGTACCGCCATTGAGACTTAGCGTGGGTGCATCGAGACAGGCAGACTGCTCTGTACCTGCACTAACTGGCCAAATATAAATAGTATCCAATACCCGGCATCCATTAGGCGCTATATACAATAGCGTGTCCGTATGTAAATTTTGGCCGGATGACCAGCGCCAAAACTCATAAATTCCTGTTTTGCGCTGTTGTGGGGGAATGGAGCCAGAGAAAAAATCGCCTCCGGGAATTGTTGTCTGAAATGTCCAATCCGCAGCTGATGCACAAATGGTATCTGCAATCGGATTTAGAATTTGAGGGATTTCCAAAGGTTCATAGGTATAGTCAAAACTAGCAGTTTGTCCGGTAGTCTGATCCGTAATAAGCACACTATAAACTACAGAATGGCTATCACAAACCTCAATAGAAGCTGAAGTATATCCACCTGGCTGCCAAAGATAGGTGAATGGACCGGAGTTTTCACCTACTGCGGTTGCCTCCAGCGTAGCACAAGCACCCGAACAGGCAACCCCCGTAGGTGGGCGAATATCCGCTGCAAAAGGACAATTCGATACATCAAAAGACACACTAGCGCCTATAGGGTGCTCTCTGCCGCAGGCGTCTTGGACAGATCCAAAGAACAAGAGACGATAGTTGCCCGGATATCCAAGGGGAGGGTTAAAGACCAACTTGAAACGAGTAGCTAACCCCTGATCGCAATCTAACACAACTATTTGATCAATTACCGGAGCACCAGGGCCAAAAAATGTAAATTGCTGCCCTTCAATTTCTTCACAAGGTATGGGTTCTGATAATAAAAACTCAACTTCGGCCAGTGGGCAGGTGATGACTGAAACTATCTCTAGTTCAGGCGAAGGGGGAACAACGACTTGGGTACTCCAACGCATGCGCCAACCATTGGCCGTGATATTGTCATCACTTTGAAAATGGATGGTTACACACCCACTAGTAACTACCAATGTTGGTGCCGGGAGTAATATGCCGCTAAGTGTAGCTAGAACAGGACTCATCCGGTCAGGACCATCATAAATGGTCATAACATCGTAATTCTGCTCTGTAGCAAAATAATCAAATGAAAGTATAATTTCTGTAGCACCCGGAACGCAAATGGTAAAAGTAAAATCTTCATTGTGATCATAGTTGCCATTTTCACCAGCACCACTATGTAACAAAATTCCTTCACATTCACTGACCGTAGCATTTTGCATAATATATGTTGACTGAGCAAACACAGTCATATATTCTGCGAACATAGTACAGAATGCCATCAATAAGTAAGGTTTAAAATGCTTCATGTCAATCTGGTTTTTGAATAAGCACAGGTGGAGTCATTATTTCATTACTCTTTTGCCCTGACCTGTCAACCACATAAGCTAAAAAATGAGTACTCTCTTGCTGCCGGTTTCCAAATACAAATAAGCTAGGAAATCGCACTGATAGACTCCCTTTCACCGGCACGATAATACCCGGCGGAGCGATTGGGCCTAAATAAAAACCATCGTAAGCAGCAAGTCTGGCATCACGGATAAAAATTGCATAATTGTCAGGTTCTTCAAAACCCAAATCACCATCGCCATCCTGATATGAAAATTGCAATGTCAGCACATCCCGATATTCCGTGATGGTGTCATGTGACATAGACAATAATCGAATTTCCGGTGTATTGGAATACGGAAAATCATCACCAGATTTGTTGCAACCCAATAATAGCCAGCCTATAGCTAACAAAAAAAGATATTTAATAAATGCGCTCAAAAGACATGTATTGTTTTAGGTTATAGAGTGCTTTTTCGCCAGGAATCATAGTTAATGGGTGAAAATCATCCTTTATTTTTGACCTTAAATAAATCTTTTTAGCTTTCGGAAAAAGTGATTTTGTCGGCAAATCAACCCAATACTGGAAAGGTACAATATCACTTTGAAACCCGCGCTCCCAACGCGGTGTAGATAGTTTTTCCAATGGGAATTCAGGAGCCTCTGACCCAAAAACATGAGGCAAAGTATCAATTATTAGGGTATGATGGCTAAAGGTCAAAGGATTTTGACCGTTGTGACCAAATGCGAGATATAGCCGAACCGTATCTACTAAACTATCCAGTTTCATAGGCCCGCCAAAATCGCCTCTTTGGATCATAGCAGTATCTCCAATAATCGCCATAGCTCCCAATAATCTCGCACCAGGACGTGCATTACCTGGAATTACGCCATCTATAGAAGGAGATCCATCTGAAATCCACTGCCTTATAAGTGAAATATACTTGTCCTTGTTTTTTTCCCAATCTGAATCCGGCTCTAATTGAATGGGCATCCATGGTAGAATTTCACCTGTAATTCTGGCCAATAATCCTGAATTATCCGGAGAAAAAGGCTGTACTCTGAATGGGTGGCCGCCATCATTTTTTATGGATTGCTGAAAAACAAGCGAATGATAAGAGCTTTCAAGACTTCTAAAGTCGGGTTCAAAGGTCCCATCGTGACACCCCACATTAGCACAAGTAGGTTTGAAAATGTAGGTATATAAACCTGCGAAGGTACTGGAATCAGGATGCTCTAATACAAAATTAACAGTATCTTGAACAGGTGTGTATTGTTCAAAAGGATTTTGGGGTATCTCCTTTTTCTGACAAGAGTAGATAGCCCCTATCAAAAGCACCACCACCACTAACCGAATCTGTTTCAACATAAATTATACAGGGCTTTAAATTCTTTCAAATAATGATCGAGCGGCGGGATCCAGCAAACCTGCTTCGTATACCTTGTCTTTGATCCCAAATATATCTGCAATAGTTGGCACAACATCTGCAGCATCGCCAATAGGATTGGATTCACTTCCTACTACAAGATTGCTATCTATTCCAGGACCCGCCATCAACGTGAAAATCCTTCTAGCATTGAGATTGTTGCCAGAATGATCATAAGCATACCAATCGTTTAAATCCTGTATAGGATTGGGTTCTTCATCTCTTCCATGTTCAGGCATTGCAATAATTATGGTATTATTGGCCATACCGGGTATTCGTTGTATTTCGCGCCACAGAAAACCAACTCCATGGTCTGCTCTATGTAAGTTTTTTAGATAAGCTGTAAAGTCTGAATGGCAAACATCAATATTTGATAAATCTACAACGGTGAGTTTGGGCTTGAACCAACGCAGCACTTCCACAGTGTAACCGAGTGTTTTCAGATCTCCATTGTCATTAACCGGTGGCAGAGAAATACTATCGTTTTTAACTTTTTCGAAGGTAGCCCTGACAAATTCACGGATATAATTTTCCTCCTCCTTGGTATTATAAAGATGGGGTATTTCCAGTCCTTCTGCGATAAAATTGTTGTTAAGAAAGCGTCTTATCTCACGGATACGTTCCCACTCTGTATCCGGATGATAGTTTTTGAAATCCATAAAATGTGCCTGGCCAGGGGCACCAAAGGTCACTGTAGGTGCCAAAAAATTGCCCCCATATCTTCGACCATAATCTGTATTGGCTGAATAATTTAGTAAAGGTCTGGAGTTGCCTATATCCACACCTACAAACCAGCAGTCAGTAGCTTTAAAGCCAGCGTGCCTTCTTAAGTATTCAAAAATGGTTGGTGATCCGGGGCGCTGCCTAAGTCCTTGTGTTACAAAATAATTACCAGATACTCCGGTACTTAATCCATTAAAATGTCCGGCACCTCCCTTGGAAAAACGCACCTCCGGAAACAATGTGCCTTGGCGCTGCAAGGGAGTTTGCAAGAGAGCCGGTATAGGATTAGCCCCCACAATTTGGTTGACCAAATCATCGGTGCCGTAGGCAATTTTATCAGAAGGTGGAGCACCATCAAGCATATTGTACATAATGTTGCCCTCTACCGATTCGTTTTGGCTTCCGGCCAAATACCGCTGCAACACAGATTCTTGCTGTCGCACTCCTCCGGCAAACAATACAAAAACCACATGATCAGCCATTGCCGCTCCTTGCCTTGCGTGAAGCAACCCTGAAGGCAAAAAATAAGGCATGGTTAAAGAACCTGCTGCCATAGCTGTATTGTGAATAAATTTCCTGCGGTTCATAATACCCAATCTTTAATAATGAAAGTGTTCATTACAAGTTGCAAATGCGAAATAAAATAATTCAGGAGTGACATCAGGTCTGCTCTCGATGTACCTCAACATCCAATTTAGTTCTGCTTCTGTAGGTTCGCGTACCAAAAATCTGCGATAAGTGGCGCGTACAAACCCTTCCGGATCATTCCGCATCTCCTGCATGGTCGGGAGTATCACCTGCGGATCATTCATGTATTTACTTACTAAAATATCAAATGCAACTTGCTTATCTCCAATAGACTCAATGGCTTTTTGTGCCTGTAACATAGCATTGGGGCTTATAGCCTTTTGGAAAAAATTTGTGTACAGAATAGATATATACTGCGACGTGGTTTTTGCTTTAATTTTTTGACTATTCACTGGCAAAATAGTCACGTCATCTATTTCATAGACATAATAATCCTTTTTGCATCCCACAAACATCAAAATCAATAAAAATAAGGGCCAAATTGCAGAAAGTTTATTTAAAACTGGCATATTCATCCGTTACGGCTATTTGTTGAATAACATATCTGATATCTCGATTAATCAAAAATTCAGGAAGTATCGTGTACAACTCTGTGGGAGTGGCAAATCTATTGAGATACAATTGAAAAGTCCACTGAACCAGTCCTTCCAACATGGCAGGCGATTCTGTAATTGCCTCCACAAAATCATCTTTATTCGTTCCATACCGACCAAATACGACGCCCGGCTTTTGAAACTCTACCATATCAAATGCGACATCAAATTCCTGTTGGGTAGGTAACCTGAATAACAATTCGTCATAAACTGCGCGCACAAAATTAAATGTGTTCATATTGATCCGGTCATATACCCCATTATACACAATGAAAGCGAAGAGCTGATTGAAAGTAATTAGGCCATCGTGAAAATGGTGTTGTGCATCCAAAAGGTGCTGATACCTGCGCAAGGATTCCTGTTTTTTATAATAATTATCCCAGTTGCCCTCTAACGAATCAATCTTGGCACCAAAACGCAGTATTCCCATAAAGCCTACAATTTCTTCATCGGAGACTCCTTCCAAACAACGCACTTTGGCAAGATTGTATAGGTTCAGATAAAAAGCAGCCTGGTAAGAGCCTTCTCCTTCCCTTGAAGTAGTGTCTGTCATCAGCTTTTGAATCAATGCCAAACGGGTTTCCCTTCGTAGCTCACCTGCTTGCATGAGCTCTACCTCTTCTGTGAGTTCAGTCTTTAATGGCTCCCTTCCTACTAAATCGATATACAGTCGATTTACATAATTTTCAATTTTTAATCTAGAGATATTGGTATAAGATGTTGCTTCATTATCTGGAATAATGATTTCATTGTCTTTTATGCATGCTACAAAACTCAATGAAATAAAAAGTATTGCACCAATTATATGCCGGGCAACCATAGACTTCCTTTTTTCTCGCTACTTGAATCTTATCCGGAACAATAATACAAATTATAGTTCGAAAACACCATTAATTTATTGATTAATAATCAAAAAAAACAACCATGTTGAATTTTCGATCCTTCCCATAGTCAATTCATCGTCCCCTCGTACAGTCGAGAAGTTGCCTATTCGCAAAGTGCTTTTTTTAACCACTAAGAAATTAAAAACCATTAAGTTTAAACACAACAATCCTTGATTCCCTTAATGCCTTAATGGTGAAATATTTCTTTCTATCGAAAATACTACCCTAGATAATTTGAGTCGTAAAGTCGTACAGTCGTATAGTCGTTCTATCGTAAAGTCGTAACGTCGTTCAATTACAAAAAAGCGTCCAAATAATGTTCACTGATACCAAATTGGTGCTTCAGCCCTTGAATAGAGGAAGCTGCGGCAGCATTAGGTCTACTTCTTTCTGCAATGAGCATAACATTCTTGGGAGTATGTTCAATCCCAATGAACTCTAGCGTCTTTACTTTATAGCCCATTTTTTCCAAATATAATACACGGATCGCATCAGTTAGCATCTCTGCGGTGCGTTCCATAAAGACGCCATGACGCAACAATGGTTTTAATGAATCAGGAATTTCCATAGCTTGCCTAACTTGCTTATGGCAGCAAGGGGCAAGCACAATAATGGATGCTTCGGCCTCAAGCCCGGCTAAAATGGCCCGATCCGTAGCAGTATCACAGGCATGAAGTGCTATGCAAACATCTAGACTGCCAGGATGATAATGTTCAATATCCCCTTCTGTAAAATGCAATCCAGCAAAACCCAATTGAGCGGCTGCCTCATTACATTGTAAGACCAAATCTGGCCTCAATTCTACTCCTTCAATCATCGCATTGATGCCAGATTGCTTGGTTAGATAGTCATACAAAGCGAATGTTAGATAACCATGACCACTCCCTAAATCCGCAATTTTGAGTATTTTTTTATTGAATTTCGAGAGGGAAGGCAAAAGGATTTCCAAAAAACGATTAATCTGTCTGAATTTTTTTTGCGCCGGTGCCAGAATTCTACCGTTGGAGGAGCTCAATCCCAGCACATTGAGAAAAGGAGCGTCTTCCTTAATCAGGTAAGACTTTTGGCGATTGTGAGCAAGTGCAATTTCTTTATTGATAATAGCTGGTCTCTCCATCAATTTCCATTTGCCCTTTTTTGAGCCCTTTAGCTGATATTGTTTCAAACTATCGAACAAATAGACATCTCTGGCACCAAAATGGCACAAAAAATCCGTCAACCATGTTCGACTTTCATTTGTATTCATGGTAACCGTTTCGTGACGTGTAGAAAACTCTTTTACCATTTTTACTTGGGTAATGTCTTTCGCAATAACCGGTGTCAATACGATTTTATTAGGCATATCCTTACCCAACAGCTTGCTTACAACCAGTTTGTGCCAGGATGTTTTGGCCGACGCTTCTTCCCATAAAGCTAAAAATCTTTTCAGTTCGTCATCTTCTTCCATGTCAATCTTTAGTACATTTGATAGTAAAAGTAAAAATCCATTTGTACATCAGCATTGCATTTATTTAAATCGTGGAAGAAATAAGCTCTTTTTTGGCATCTCAACTCTTCAGACTAGGTCCGCATTCGATTTCCTGGAAAGAATTTTTATGGTCTCTGGGAGCCACTATAATGGTGTTCTTGGGGTATATTTTTCTGAATCGTATATTTCTACAAAAAATCATTCTTCGCGAATACGATCAAACCGGGCAAAAACCTATTTTGCGTAGATGGATCCTTCTATTTGTCCTTATTGCCTTTATGCTGGTGCTGCAAATAATGCATATTGATTTCCAGTTCATTGAGCTTGGTGATCGCATTATTTCGCTACATACTTTGCTTTGGTTTCTGATTATACTGTCATTCTCGAGTCTCGTAGATTGGATATTTACCTATGTCTTGCAAAAAGAGGAAAAAATAGCAGGCATTGATTATCACCGCAAATCAGGGGGTGCTTTTTCTCCAGGACTTAATATTCAGTTTATTATACTAACCACTGCGCTCATAGTTATCCTGAAGGCAATGGACTGGGATGTCAAGTTGTTTTCCTTTACCCAAGGCAAACAAGAAATGGATTTTAATATTAGTAGGTTATTATCAGCAATACTCATTCTGACCATTGCGCGCTTTCTGGCGTGGATGTTAAAGCGAATCGTGCTGGGGAGATATTACGCGGTTAAAAAGGTAGAACTCAGCACCCAATTTGCCATTAATCAACTGCTCTCCTATGTAATTTTTGTAATCGCCATTTTTATAGCCATGGAAAATCTAGGCATACAAATGACGCTAATTTGGGGAGGAGCTGCCGCCCTTTTGGTGGGTATAGGACTTGGACTTCAGCAAACTTTTAACGATCTCATATCCGGTATCATTTTACTATTTGAGCGCACTGTTGAAGTTGGAGCT
>CAYUZA010000061.1:0-13677 GCA_964449535.1 uncultured Saprospiraceae bacterium | reverse complement strand
TGAATACTGCATTAGAACCCATTTTGGTCAAGGGTGGTATCGTTACTGACAATACACGACAGTCGGCCATCAGCGCAATTAATCGATTTTTTATAGACAAGGGATTTTTGGATGTAAAAACTTCCGTAACCGCCAGCCCTGACGATATTGCACCCAACGCCACCAGCTTAATGTTCCAGATCGATCGGGGAAAAAAGGTAAAAATACAAGACATTCGCTTTACAGGTAATTTAGAAGTAAAGGCTTCCAAATTGCGCAAAAAGATGAAAAACACCAAAAAGCGTACCAAAATTTTTGCTAGCTCCAAACTGGTGCAAAGTGAATTTACGGAAGACAAGAAAAATATCATTCAATATTACAACAAATTAGGATATCGAGATGCCAGGATTTTGAGCGATACCATTTGGCGCGCACGTTCAGGGCATCTTATTATTCAGATTAATTTGGAAGAAGGTAAGCAATATTATTTCCGAAATATCACTTGGAAAGGCAATACACTTTACGAGGATAGACAGCTGTCCAGTGTGTTAGGCATAGAAAAAGGAGATATTTACAATCAGGAATTAATGGAAACACGGTTACGGTTTAGCCAAGATGGTCGCGATATATCGTCTCTTTATATGGACGATGGTTATTTGTTTTTTCAAGTAGAACCCACAGAAGTTGCTGTTCAAAATGACAGTATAGATATTGAAATGAGAATTTTTGAGGGCCCTCAAGCAACCATTGACCGAGTAACTATAAAAGGAAATGATCGTACTCATGAACATGTTATACGCCGTGAGTTAAGAACACTTCCCGGTCAAAAGTTTAGTCGTCAAGATATTATTCGCTCCCAGCGCCAGATCATTAATCTGGGATACTTTAATCCAGAAAACCTGGAGATCAATCCACAGCCAAATTTGCAACGCGGTACGGTGGATATCGATTATAAAGTAGAAGAAAAACCATCTGATCAGCTAGAACTTTCAGCGGGTTATAGTGCCTTTTCCGGAGTAATAGGTACCCTCGGGGTGACTTTTAATAACTTTTCCATGCGCAATATCTTTAACAAAAAAGCATGGACTCCAATGCCTCAGGGTGATGGTCAGCGTTTTTCCATAAGGTTACAATCCAATGGCCGATTTTTTCAGGCGTACAATGTTTCACTAACGGAGCCATGGCTGGGAGGCAAAAAACCCACCTCTTTTACGGTTGCTGGACAGTATAACAGGATTACCACTTTTGCCCAACGCGGGACACCAAATTATGGTTTTTTTGCTCAAGGTGGAGTAAATATTGGATTAGGTACCCGACTAAGCTGGCCGGATGATAATTTCATTTTCAATACAACCGTTGCCTTACAAAACCTTCAGGTAGACAATTACTTGAGCTTTTTCACAGACAAAGGCGAACAAATTTCAAAAGGCTCGTTCAACAATTTGAATGTAAACTTTACCCTTACACGAACCACTGTAGCTGATCCAATATTCCCCCGTGACGGATCTAAGTTTTCGGTCTCTTTACAAGTGACACCTCCTTATTCGCTATTCCGAGGAAATATTGACTACACAGAGCAGACACCTCAACAGAGATACCGTTGGCTGGAATATCACAAATGGAAAATTGAGGCAGAATGGTACAAAAATCTGTTTGACAAACTGGTATTCCGCTTTCAAGGCAAGATCGGACTACTTGGAAATTACAACAGTGATCTTGGTACCATCCCATTTGAACGTTATGAGCTTGGTGGTGACGGTCTTACAAATCAATTTCAGGCAATCGCCGGACGAGAGATTATTTCGTCAAGAGGTTATGCCGTAGATGACCTGCCGGCTAATCGACCTGGTGGAGCTTTGGCCTACAATAAATTTACCGCTGAATTGCGTTATCCTATTTCCCTTAATCCAAATGCATCCATTTACGTTACTACATTTGCGCAGGGAATCAATGCATTTGCTCGTTTGAGAGATTATAATCCATTCGACATCCGGCGTTCAGCAGGTATGGGTTTGAGGGTTTTTCTTCCTATGTTTGGTACACTCGGATTTGACTACGGTATAGGTTTTGATAAGATTCCAACTTCAGGCAGTCCTCCATATAAGCTGACTGATTATGGTCGATTCAACATCATTTTAGGTTTTGAACCAGAATAAGACAAATTCTATTACAGGGCCTTACAACCATTAAGCGCTAACCCTTGTTTTAAGAAAAAACACGGTCATGAATGTGAAGGATCTGTTGCAAAAAGCATTGCACCAAGAATGGCTCACTCCAGAAGAGGGGGTATTTTTGTTTGAAAATGCACCCACTGCAAGTCTCATGTGGGTTGGTAATGCTCTGAGGCAGAAGCACGTGCCTGGCAACACGGTAACTTGGATTATAGATAGAAATAGTAATACGACCAATGTTTGTGTTGCTAATTGTAAATTTTGTAATTTTTACAGGCGTCCGGGTCACGATCAATCCTACATCACCACCATAGAGGAATACAAGGAAAAAATAGAGGAGATGTTCCAACTGGGAGGGGAACAACTGCTTTTACAAGGTGGCCACCATCCGGATCTTGGCCTGGCTTTTTATTGTGACCTATTTAGAGAACTAAAATCGCTGTATCCACAGCTCAAGCTGCATGCTTTGGGCCCACCAGAAATCGCACACATCGCGAAACTGGAAAACACCTCGCATACTGAAATACTTAAAGCTTTGATGGAAGCAGGCCTGGATTCGCTTCCTGGAGCTGGTGCAGAAATATTGTCAGACAGGGTCCGAAGGCTTATTTCAAAAGGGAAATGTGGTGGACAGGAATGGCTGGATGTTATGAGAGCTGCGCACAAGCTTGGACTTACTACCTCTGCCACAATGATGTTTGGCCACATAGAAACCAATTTGGAACGCATGGAACATTTTGCTGCATTAAGGCAGGTACAATCAGAAAAACCTGCCAATGCAAAAGGTTTTCTAGCTTTTATTCCATGGCCATTTATGGATGAGGACACTATTTTGAAAAAATTAAAAAGAGCACGCAATACCTGTACTGGGGACGAATATATACGCATGATTGCCATGAGCCGGATTATGCTTCCGAATGTGATTAATATTCAAGCATCTTGGCTTACCATTGGAAAAAAAGTAGCTCAACTGTGTTTGCACGCAGGCGCAAATGATTTTGGCAGCATAATGATAGAGGAAAATGTAGTTAGTGCGGCAGGTGCTAGTTTCCGATTTACCGCCGATGGCATACAAAAAGCTATCCGTGAGGCCGGGTTTATACCTCAACTTCGAAACCAACAATACGAGTTTCGCGATTTACCGACTGAAATTAAACAACAGCAGCTGGATCACAGTCAGATGATTGTAGACTAACGAATATGGACCATATTTTTGAACGCCTTAGAGAAGCCGCTGATGTGGTACTGGAGAAACACCCGGGAAGTGCATCAATGGGTTTGGTTTTAGGTACTGGTCAACAAGATTTACTACAACACGTCGAAATCATCCTCACTATTCCATACCAGGAAATACCTTATCTGGTTCCCTCCACCGTTGCTTCGCATAAGGGTGCATTGTTATATGCACGTTGGGGATCTACTCCTATATGGATTATGGCCGGCAGACAGCATTATTATGAAGGATATGATATGCAGGAAGTTGCTTTCCCAATTCGCCTATTGCATACCCTTGGTGTTCAAAAAATAATCTTAACTAATGCAGCAGGTGGCCTTAATCCGTCTTTCAATGCAGGAGACCTGGTAGTTATAAGTGACCATATCAATCTTATGGGAGCCAATCCGCTTCGGGGCTACAACGATGAGAGACTTGGGGTCAGGTTTCCGGATATGTCGGAAGCTTACGACAAAAGTTGGTCTGCACTAGCGCTCAATGTTATGAAAGCTCAAGGCCTAACATCCAACTCGGGGGTATATGTTGGTTTGCAAGGGCCCAATCTGGAAACACCGGCAGAATATCGTTTTCTCCATACCATAGGAGCTGACCTGGTAGGCATGTCCACTGTACCGGAGGTAATTGTAGCCCGTCATGCAGGTATGCAGGTTTTGGCTTTCTCTGTTGTTAGTAACGTATGCTACCCGCCTGAGCGCATAACATACACCACATTGGAATCAGTAATCAACATGGTAAAGGAGGCTTCAGGCCGCTTGAAGGGTGTATTGGATGAACTTATTCCTCAAACATAATTGAAATAGTTGTTTTCCAATATTACTTTTTAATATATTGAAAGGCAAAATATATACAATTTGGAAAACAAATTTTGAACTTACATTGTGATACAAGTATAAATCTTGGATTGGGGGCTCAATTTAGAAATACACTCTTGTTTTTTTACTTAGTAAAAGTTGAAACTAATGATCTTGCCCCCACCGGATAAAAGAAATCGCCAAGTATCTATTTTCAAAATGAATACAACATTGAGATTTTTATCCCTGCTTCATTTGACAAAGTATTACTTTTATCAATGTGAATGTATTGAGCTATATTCTAGCTTAACTAGGCATGTACAAAATAATACTCCTAAAAACAGTTGAGAAGATTTACATTTGTCCGCTTTTTTACAAACACACATTACCGGGAAATCTCATTTGCCGACTTAGCCTATGCCCTCTCCATTTAGAACTTTAGTTTAAAACATTATTTTGTCATATTGTTAAAATAAGCAATATATATATTGCCAACTCGTCTTTTTAAAAATAAAAAACTGAATATTTCGATTTTTTGAAGTTGAGAAGATACAAATTCGGTATGAATTCCTATATTTCGACCCGAAACGATAACAGACAAATTATTGGAATTTCATAACACTTTATTTTTCAATAGAAATGAACGCAATTTACGCTTTAGGCAAATATCTCTTCGCTATCCCCTTTGCTATTTTTGGGATTTTTCATTTTATGGGGGCTGATAATATGGCTGAAATGGCATTTGGTCAACCCATACTAGTCTATGTCTCAGGAGTAGCGCTTTTAGCAGCTTCAATTAGTATTATTATAGGCAAATACGACCGGCTAGCCACCGTATTATTGGCACTAATGCTTTTGCTATTTGTAGGCCTGGTACATTTCAAAGGAGCTATGAACGGTGATCAAATGTCCATGATTTCATTATTAAAAGATCTAATGCTGGCCGGTGCAGCATTGTTATATGCAAAAAATGAGGCTAAGGATCACTCTGTCATAGGTTAGGCCCGGTTGTTCAAGCCATTGCCTTTCAGGATTAAGTATTATAATCCCCTCATTTTTTTCGCCCCTGATGTATATCAGGGGCGTTTTTATTGCAGCATATCAGAAACTAACCTTCTTGCAGACTGTTTATCAGTAAGTCAACTTTAGAGCCTAGCCAAATACTCGATTATTTGCCAAGTCCTTTAGTCGCCTTACCTTTGCAGATTGAAGTTTACATTACCTATGACCGACCCACAAGATATGCTACCCCCTTATTACGAACCTGAACATCTGGTTGTAAAAGGCGCAAGGGTTCACAATCTCAAGAATATTGATGTGGAGTTGCCCCGTAATAAACTGGTTGTGTTAACAGGGATAAGCGGGTCCGGAAAGTCTTCGCTGGCTTTTGACACGATCTATGCAGAAGGCCAACGCCGATATATGGAGACCTTTTCAACCTATGTTCGACAATTCATAGGCAATATGGAAAGGCCAGATGTGGAATCCATAGATGGGCTCAGTCCAGTGATTTCCATTGAACAAAAAACAACAGGCTGGAACCCTCGCTCAACGGTAGGTACTGTAACAGAGCTTTATGATTTTTTAAGATTACTCTATGCCAGAGCAGCAGATGCTTATTCGCCAGAAAGTGGTGAAAAAATGATCAGTTATACTGAACAGGAAATTATAGATCTGGTCCAATCCCATTTTCAGGATAAAGCCATTTTAATTCTTGCACCGCTGGTCAAAGGCAGAAAAGGACATTATAGAGAGCTTTTTGAGCAAATGCGAAAGCTTGGGTACGCTAAAGTTCGCATTGATGGTGTTTTGGAAGACATTCGACCAGGCATGCAAATAGACCGTTACAAAACGCATGATATAGAACTTTTGATAGATCAAATTCGCGTGGAAGATTCCAAGCTTGATCGCTTGGTGCAATCCCTACGGATAGGACTAAAAATGGGCGAGGGATCTATCCAGATTTTGGAGCATGATAATGGCAAAATGCACATTTTCAGTAAAAATCTGGTTGACCCTAATACAGGTATAGCTTTCGAAGAACCCAATCCAAACACCTTTTCTTTTAATACTCCTTATGGAGCCTGTCCAAATTGTGCTGGTTTGGGTACTGTGCATACAGTAAATATGGAAAAGGTGATACCAGATGGAAAAAAAAACATTCATGAAGGAGGTATAGTCCCGTTGGGAGAGGCAAGAGAAAACCTAATGTTTACACAACTCAAAGCCCTCGCCCAAAAATTCAGATTTTCTTTCTCTACGCCCATTGAAGAAATTCCGAAGCAAGCAATGGATATTATTCTAAATGGAAAAGCGGAGGAAGCAGGGGTGTCTATACCATACGCACAAACAGATTATAGCTATAATCTTGTCCAAGACGGACTTATAAAAATGCTAACTCGTTGGTTTGAAGATACCAGCTCTGAGCGAATTCGCAGCTGGGCTGAAGAGTTCATGGTTTTATCAACTTGTACCCAATGCCAAGGCACAAGACTGAAAAAAGAGGCCCTTTGTTTTCGTTTAGGAGGCAAACATATTGCTGAACTGGCCTTTATGGATCTTGACGATTTGGCTTCATGGATAGATGAGTTGCCTAATCACCTGCACGCCAAACAAAAACGCATTGCTCAAGATGTTTTGAAGGAAATAAGACTTCGCCTTGGTTTTTTATTGGACGTAGGGTTGAATTATCTGACGCTAGATAGGCAAGCGAGAACGCTTTCGGGAGGTGAATCACAACGAACCCGTTTGGCCAATCAGATTGGTTCACAATTAGCGGGAATTACATATATAATGGATGAACCTTCTATAGGTTTGCATCAACGAGATAACCAGCGATTGATCCAGTCTCTTCGTCAACTCGTAGCAGTAGGTAATACTGTGCTTGTTGTAGAACATGACAAAGATATCATGCTGGCTTCTGATTTCTTAATTGATCTTGGTCCAGGTGCTGGCAAAAACGGTGGAATGGTTATGGCATCTGGCCACCCCGACAGTTTTAAAAACGCGTCTGGTATCACAGCAGATTACTTGGCCAATAGACGCAAGATCGAACTTCCTGATGATCGTCGCAAAGGCAGTGGGCAAATATTGATCGTGAATAATGCGACAGGCAATAATTTAAAAGGAGTGAACTTACACATTCCTTTAGGCACTTTTATCTGTATAACAGGTGTATCTGGAAGTGGAAAATCAACACTTATCAATGATACGCTATATCCAGCTTTGAGAAGGCATTTTTACAAATCACTTCAAAACCCATTACCATACGATAGTATTGAAGGCTTGGAGCATTTAGATAAAGTTGTGGAAATAGATCAGTCACCAATTGGTCGTACACCCCGATCGAATCCAGCAACATATACCAATTTGTTTAATGATATTCGCAAAATATTTTCAGATCTTCCAGAATCAAAAATTCGTGGATACAAACCCGGCCGATTTTCTTTCAATGTCAAAGGTGGGCGTTGTGAAACTTGTGAAGGAGCAGGATTAAGGGTTATTGAAATGAATTTTTTACCTGATGTACAGGTACACTGTGAAAGCTGTCACGGTCGCCGCTATAATCGAGAAACTTTAGAGATCCTATACAAAGGAAAATCAATTAGCGATGTGTTGGATATGACGGTTGAAGAGGCAGAAACTTTTTTCGAAAACATTCCTGCTATCTACAGAAAAGTGAAAACACTCCGCGAGGTAGGATTAGGTTATATTACGTTAGGCCAGCAAGCTACTACCTTATCAGGTGGTGAAGCACAACGCGTAAAACTTGCAGAGGAACTTTCCAAAAAAGATACCGGTAAAACTATATACATCCTTGACGAACCTACTACAGGACTACATTTTGAAGACATCCGATATTTATTAATGGTATTGCAACGCTTAGTAGACAAGGGTAATACCGTTGTAGTGATTGAACACAATCTTGATATTGTGAAGGTGGCCGACTACGTGGTTGATTTAGGCCCAGAGGGAGGAAAAGGAGGAGGCGAAATATTGGCGACTGGAACACCTGAAAAAATAATGGCCTGTGAACGTTCCATTACAGGTCAATATTTAATTCGGGAATTAGAACTTTGTGGGCAAAAACCATTACAAGCCAAACATAAAACAGTTCAATCAAAGTCTAAAAAGAACAGGTTTGATGCATAATTGCTGTTGGTATTATTTCAATGTATCTTTGTTACGCGTAAAAGACTAGTTATAAAATGTCTACACCCAAAACGGTTGCCTTTCACACGCTGGGATGTAAGCTCAATTTTTCTGAGACATCCTCCATTGAACGCTTGTTTGAAGAACAAGGTTATTCCGCTGTACCTTTCGATCAGGGCGCAGACATATTTGTAATCAACACTTGTTCAGTTACTGATTTCGCAGACCGAAAATGTCGAAACATTGTTCGCTCGGCTTTGCGCAAATCCCCAAATGCCAGGGTAGTCGTGGTTGGTTGTTATGCTCAGCTTAAGCCAAAAGAGATAGCTGAAATTCCAGGTGTGGATTTAGTATTGGGTGCTTCCGAAAAATTCCAAATTCTCGACTTTGTCGAAGGTTTAGAAAAAATGCCAGACAAAGGGTTAATCAAGGTAAGTCATATAAAAGAAGCAAATACATTTACGCAATCATTTTCATTTGGCGATCGCACACGCACATTTTTAAAAGTGCAAGATGGGTGTGATTATAAATGTAGCTTTTGCACCATCCCATTAGCACGTGGCAAAAGCCGATCAAATACGTTAGAAAATGCAGTGGATAATGCACGTAAAATAGCAGCTCTGGGCAATAAAGAAATAGTTCTGACAGGGGTTAATTTAGGGGATTTTGGAAATGGCACTGCAGTAATTGAAGGTGAGAAGCCAAAAAAAGAAGCTTTGTTTATAGATCTTATTAAGGCTCTGGATGAGGTAGAGGGTATAGAAAGATTCCGCATTTCGTCTATAGAACCAAATTTGCTCACTGATGAGATTATTGAATTCGTTGCGCAAAGCAAACGATTTGTACCTCATTTTCACGTTCCTCTACAATCAGGTTCTGATACCATACTCAGATTGATGAAAAGGCGCTACAATAGTGCATTTTATGCTGGTCGAGTAAACGCTATTTTGCAACGCATGCCCGATGCCTGTATTGGAGTAGATGTAATAACCGGATTTCCGGGCGAAACACCTGAATTATTTGAAGAAACCTATTCATTTCTACACGCGTTGGATATATCCTACTTACATGTATTTACTTACTCAGAAAGACAAAATACAGATGCCATTCAACTGCCGGGGATCGTTCCTATGCATGAAAGAAAAAAAAGAAACGAGCTGCTTAGACTTTTGTCAGATAAGAAAAAACACTTCTTCTATAGTAAATTCCAAAATACAGAGGCAGAAATTCTGGTAGAACCAGGTAGGGAAGAGTCTAGCAGAAGTGGTTTTACCAGAAACTATATTAAAGTACACTTACCAAACAATGATTTTCCCATCAATACCATTCAAAAAGTAATCTTAAAGCACCAAGACAAAGAAGGGGAAATGTTGGCGACTTCGATTCAAGTATTTTCCTCGATCAGTTAAGCAGATTTTTAACGCTGCAATTCGCCAAAAAATGCATAATCAAGACGCGACTCCACAAATACAGGAGTGGGTGCTCGCAACTGCATCCTAATACGAAGATTAATCCTATCAGAAGATACAATTTGCTGTAAATCAAGCAAAGTTGGAACTAAGTCAAGAAAGGGTCCGGTATTTAAAGGAATTTGATCCCTGTAAAAGAGCTCAAAATATTGATCAGGTTTATCTGCAGAAGCAACCAAGATGGATATTCTATCTATAAAATCAAAATCAACATCACCTAAAAAGGATGAAATGCGGGCATTTCGAGGCAAAATCTTAACACTAGTGGAATCTTTGATTTCATTCAAGTTAAAAAAAAATGACTTATTCAATGGGAGGTCTTTTATTTCAATATAATGAATCAAAAACGGATTCAACCCTGCTGGAATAGTAAAATACACCTCAGGGTATATCATATCAAATCTAATCCGATCCGTATCTTTTTTGCAGGAAAAAGATAAAGTTAAGACCACTATAAAAAAACCAATAAAAACGTTTGAACGCATTATATCATAACGATGCATACTATTACTTATTACTTTGTAAAAAAGCTTTTCAAACTCGATGTTTATAAAATGCAAAGTGTAGGTATATAAACTTAACCTATAAATCAACTTTTGATTAATTTTAGCTTGAAAAACCATTTTCCATGGGACAAAATGAAATACAACAGCTCATTTCTTCTGATGCTAAAAAATACTTTCTTAAATCTTTAATGAAAGATATAAGAGCGATGAAGTATATGTTAGAAAACAATTGGTTTGAAACAGATAGCATTAGAATAGGTGCTGAGCAAGAAATGGTAATTGTCGATAAAACCACAAGGAGGCCTAAATGTATTGGGCCAGAAGTATTGCAACAAACATCAGAATATCCTTGGCTAGGAGGAGAACTTGCTAGGTTTAATTTGGAAAGCAATCTGCCACCGCTTTTATTTACGGGAAATTGCTTTTCAGAAATGCATCAAGAATTATTATTTCAACAAAAAATTATTGCCGAAATATTAGAATCTTTCGATGCAGAGATCGTTCTGACAGGAATACTACCTACCCTACAAAAGAAAGATTTACGAATTGAGAATTTAACCCCTAAGGATCGCTACTATGCACTTATGGATTCTATCAATAGGGAGTTGAAAGGAAACGCTTATGAGCTTCGACTATCGGGCATTGACGAACTCATGGTACGTCACGATTCTCCTTTACTTGAAGCTTGTAATACCAGTTTTCAGGTGCATTTACAAGTTACTCCAGACACATTTTCTACAATGTATAATTATGCACTAGCCCTTTGTGGTCCCATTTTGGCAATTAGTGCAAACTCGCCTTTAGTTTTTGGAAGAAGATTATGGCATGAAAACAGGATAGCACTTTTCCAACAGTCGATAGATACCAGAACCTCACATGATCACCTCAGAGAAAAAAGCCCAAGGGTTAGTTTTGGGCAAAACTGGGCAAATCAATCTATAATGGATATATATCGTGAAGACATTGCCCGCTTTAATGTTTTGATGGGATTTGAAGTAGAAGAAGATTCGGTAGAAAAGGTTAAAGCCAAACAAGTACCAGAACTGCATGCATTGAGAATGCACAATTCAACAGTTTATAGGTGGAATAGGCCTTGCTATGGAATCAGTGATAATGGAAAACCACATTTAAGAATTGAAAACCGAGTTATTCCTTCTGGGCCAACTATTTTGGATGAAGTGGCTAATGCTGCCTTTTGGTTAGGAGCTATGAAAGGAATGGAAGACATATACAAAGATGTTCGCCAAGTAATGCAATACGAAGATGTTAGTGACAACTTTTTTAAAGCAGCGACACAAGGTATAGATAGCAGATTTAATTGGTGTGGTGACACTAAAATAAGTGCTTCAGATTTAATCTTACAAGAAATACTACCTATGGCCAGACAAGGTTTGAGCAAAATGAATGTTGACGGTAGTGATATTGAAAAATATTTAGGTGTAATTGAAGAACGAGCAAAAAAGCATTCCAATGGTGCAAGATGGACGCTTCGTGCTTATACAGCACTAAAAAAAATATCATCTACCGATGAGGCCCTAACTGTATTGACAAACACCATGCTTGAAAATCAATCAAAAGACTTACCTGTTCACGAGTGGCCTATGCCGACCCTAATCAGATCAGAAAAATATCAACCACTGCATATGAGAATTGAACAATTCATGGAAACTGATATCATTACAGTAAGAAAAGACGATATTGTTGATTTAGTAGCTGAAATAATGGATTGGAAAAGGGTTCGTTATCTTCCTGTTGAAGACCAAGGAGGACAACTTATAGGCCTCGTAACAGCTAGGCGAATATTAAGGTATTATGCACATGAAAAAGTAAATGAGGTACCTATAGCCGTCGAGGATATTATGATTAAAAATCCTATTAGCATACATCCTGATCAAACGATTCAAGAAGCTTTAGAATTGATGAAAGAAAAACAAATTGGTGGCTTACCCGTAGTTAATAATGGAGAATTAATTGGCTTTGTAACAGAAATCCAACTCCTACGCTTAGTTAAACAATAAACTCACAATTCAGCACTACACATAGAAAAATCCTTACAACTGGATTCCACAGATAAAATTATCATTTTTTATATCGTGTTGATCTCGTTGTTATTTAAGAAAAGTTAATTCTTAATCAGAGCGTCCCAATTGATATTTTAGTAATTCATAGACTGACTAGTCCTAAATAAACGATACAGATTATTAAAGACTAAATTAACTATAGGACTCAGTCATACTACAATTCATTTTAGATTCCTTGAGTAAATCCTGATATTCATTACTGCAATACTGGAGCCCTCTATCTGAATGATGTGTGACAATGTTGTTTTTATATTTCCTTTTTTTAACTGCCATTTTCAATGCTCTAAGTGAGCCTGATACATCCAAAGAATTTGATAAATCATGCCCCATTATTTGTTTAGAATAGGCATCGGTCACTAATGCTAAATACATTGGATTCTCCCTATTACCAACATAGGTTATATCTGACACCCAAATCTGCTCTGGTTTCTCTGGTACTACATTTTCCACCAGGTTCTTATGTTTCCTGAACCGATGATATGAGTTCGTAGTTATATGGTATCTACGCTTAGGTTGTATCAACATGTGATTGGCCTTTAAAATTCGGAAAAGCATATCTCGTCCAACTTTTAATTGTTTTAATTCATTCTCCAACATAAAATACAACTTCCTTGTGCCTATCTTGGGCATCTGATAACGAATCGATTCTACCAGTTCAATAACTTGTACAGCTCTTAATTTTCGTCGTTTAACAGACTGTATTCTACGATAGTAAACCTGTAGATTTACCCCGAACAATTCACAGGTAGCAATTAAGCTTTCTCGATGTTTTTCTCGATAGATGTCGATTGTTCGGGTGAGGAGTTTTTTCGGATTGAGATATTATATTCTTTCTCTGCTAGATCGATCATCATATCAAATATGATGGCTTTTTTATCTGCACGTTCAACCTGATGCTCAAGCATTGCTTTCTGTTTCTCAAGCAATTTAACCTTCGCTTCCAACTCCATTAAACGCTGTTCTTTTGACTGTGGCATATTAGATGGTGTTTGATTTTCCCAGTCAAATGTACCGTATTTTCTCAACCAATTCAAAACAGTTGAACGACTTGTATACCATACTTGTTTTTTGCTCCTGTAACAGATATTGAACCTGCTTCAACTTCACAAATAACTGATAAATTGAAAGACATTGAATAATCTTTCTGACTGCGTTTTACATAAACATTCCTTTCTCCTTTTACCATAACGATAAATTTTGTGTATCGCTATTTCAGGACTAGACAAATGTCCAAAATAAGAAAGGGGCGCTGTGAACAGCACCCCTTCTTTATCCTTACGAATCTTATTCGTAT
>CAYUZA010000060.1:0-14047 GCA_964449535.1 uncultured Saprospiraceae bacterium | reverse complement strand
ATCACTGCTTTGGTATGTAAAGGCAACTCTGTTGCGGGTATTAAAGCCATAGTTGATATTTTCATCATAAATATGCCTAAAAAGAGCGAATCTGCTCTACAAAAGACGAATATTTATGCAATCAATGAACAATAAGCTGTTGTGTTACTAAAACACCAGACTTATTTGTTAATACTAGAAAATATGTGCCCGGAATCGCAGGTGCTGGAATTTGCATCACAGTACCTGTAACCCATTGCTGCTCTAACTGCTGCCATACAATCTGTCCTGAAGCATTTATCAATGAACATGATAAGTCTTCTAAATCGGATTTTCTACCCTTGATCTCAACGACTAAATTAGTTCCTGCAGCTACCGGATTAGGAAGTACACGAATAGAAACATTGTTTTCAATGTCTTGAGAACTTGTAAGCACATCCAACTCAATAATATGCGATATAAGCGTCAATTCTGGCAAATCAGACTGCCTGATCTCACACCACCATGAACCTGCATCAGTGAGCTGCACATCAGGAATCGATAAGATTGGCTCAGAAGAAGCGTACATCATCATGCCATTTCGATACCACTGATAGCTTATATTGGGTACATTTTTATCAACTTCAATGTCTATAGTAATGGATTGTCCTTTTGTTGTTTGTATTACAGTATCCCTGTAAACTTTTGCCTGCGGATGGTATTGCCTACTGGTCATAGAACCTATTCTAACAGCTGAGGCATACAAATCTTCAAAAGTAAACCTATTATTCTGCAGCAAAAGACCTTCTTCTGGAATATCCAGCCACTTATTAAGTGGAGTTAAGTCTGGCAAACCATCAAAATTATTACCGGATATCCAAAATGAAGTTAGGCTATCTATGGTGGTAATACTATTAGGAACAGCGCCACTGAACTGGTTTTCTTGTAAATAAATACGGTTTATTTGACGAAGATCCTCCCAAATATCAGGCAATTGACCACCTATATTGTTATCAGCAAGGCTTAAATGTTGCAAAGTGCGCAAATAGCGCAAGTCTTCAGGCAATTCACCGCTCAAGTTATTTTTATCTAAATCTATAGATAGCAAGCAGCCATCCGCATCAAATCCTAGCCCAAACCATGTAGTCACAGGCATTTCCAAATCCCAATTTTCGGTCCATTGCTCTCCGTCTGTATTCTTGTATAATGCTACCAAAGCAATCGAATCAATACCCTGGCAATTGCGAGAACCATCAACATTGAGATTTGAGCATTGAGTATGTTCCCCGCACTCATTTCGAACAGTCAGACAAACCGTGTAATCTTGCAACAATGCGTAGCGATGTCTTGGTTCACGCTCTGCTGAAGTCTCCCCATCTCCAAAATCCCAAGAATAACTTTCCGGATTACCCATGGACGTATTTATAAACACGACTTCATTGCGATCATAAATGGGTCTAAAACCAGCTAAAGGTTTCACGCCGTCATTACCCACTTGGACATCACGGACTATATGGCAGCCATCACTATCCGTTATGGTCAAAGAATATCCTCCAGCATTGAGCCCTGCAAATCGATTTTCAGATTGTCCTCCATCGCCTATATCAAATGAATATGGAGTAGTTCCACCAGTTACTTCAGCAGTTATGCTACCATTGGGATTTTCACAGCTGGAAAAGAAAACGATCAAGTTTACAGACATAGCTTGAGAAGCGGCAATATTAAATGGAACGCTTATTTCACATCCAGCCGAATCCTCTACTTTGAATGTGAAATCTCCAGAGGGCAAGTTTTCAAAGTTGCTATTATTAACCTCTACCCCGTTAAGGAAGAATCGGAAGTTGCCAGATCCTCCAGTCACAGTGAAAGATGCACTACCATTATCAGCGCCACAACGTGTTCCTTCAGAGGAAAGAAGTTCAACGATAACCTCATCAAAACCATCAATGTTAAAAATGGACCGATAAGAACAATTATTTGAGTCAGTAACCGTAATGTTATAATTGCCAGCGCGTAAACCTGTAAATAAACCATTATTTTGGGCGCCGTTACCAATATTGTACTGATAAGGAGCATTTCCACCTGAAGCTATCGCGTTTGCGATACCATTTTGCTCGCCACAATTGGCCGCTTGTGTATCAATTATAAGTGAAAGTCCGGACACAGAAGGCACTTCCAACAATTGTTCTGCTTCACATCCCAGGCTATCTTTAATGCCAATCACATACACACCCGCCGACAATCCCGTAAATATTGGATTTGATGACTCAGTTGATCCAACTCTATAAGTATAAGGAGGGGTACCTGCACTTCCGCTTATGGTAATGGTTCCATTAGCTACCACGCAGTCAGACGCTGTAGCAACGCCAGAAATCTGTACTTCAGGAGAGGTTTCTATTACCACAGCAATGGTTCCTGTACAAGCTAAACTATCGCTGACTGTAACCGTATATGTACCTGCAGCAAGACCCTCTTTTTTATTTTCAGACTGAAATCCATTGCCAAAATCATACTCAAAAGGCTGCGTGCCATTCAACGGATTAACTTTAATCTCTCCTTGTGGTAGTCCACACCATGCTCCTTTTGTATCAGCACTTAATACCAAAACACTGCTGTTTAAAACGGTTGCCTGCACACCACGGGTACATCCTGACTGATCGGTTACTACAATGGTATATACGCCTGGAGATAGATCCGTAAACTTATTAGATGACTGACTCACTCCATTAAGGGTGTAACTGTATGGACTGACACCTTGAGAGACCGATATGGTTATGCTGCCATTGGGCGCCCCACAAGCAGCTGGTATCGTGGTAGCCGTTGCAATAATGCCTGTGGATGGATTAATGGTTGCCGGCACAGAAAAAGAGCAACCATATGCATCTTGTACTTCAAAAGTGTACTGACCCGCAGGTAATGAGTCAAAAACATTGACAGATCTGTAGATACCGTTATATGTGTAGCGATAAGGAGGTGTGCCACCCGACGTAATGAGGGTTACCCTGCCATTACTATTTCCACAAGAGGTATGCTGTATTATCGGATCAGTAATCAAAGGTTCTGAAGATAAAATAACAACAACTGTAGACGAGGTACAAGCTTCTGAATCTGTAACTAAAACCGTATATGTACCTCCTGGTAAGTCGAAAAACACGTTTTGCTGAGTGGGTCCAAATCCTATATTATATTCATATGGTGGATTTCCTTGAAAAACATTTATTTCAATAATGCCATTTTCTTCGCCACAACTTGTATTTACAGAAGAAACAGTAAACGACGGTTTGACTGAAGGCTGTATGGTTACAGTCTGAGTATCTTCACAATCCACTGCATCCTTAACAATCACTGAATAGGTGCCAGCAGGTAAGTTGTTAAAGACTGTTTGCTGAACAAAGCCATTTCCAATATTAACTAAAAAAGGAGCAACTCCTCCAGTTGGTATAACGGTTAATACGCCATTATTCTCTTCACAACTGGTATTCACTACTTCTACTTCAAAGGCAAAATTTTCACAGGTGGCCGGACAATCTCCTAAACAATTACCTCCATTACCATTTACATAATTATTAATAGTGGTTTTGGATGGATTTGACCAAGTAGTAGTATTATTAACTGAGGGTGCCATGATAAAATTGCTTCCAGAGGCGTCATGTCCATAGTTTAAGTTGTGACCCAACTCATGAGAGACCATAACTCTCATAGCCCAACTTGCCGTAGAAAAATCCATTAATGCATGATAGCGACTACTATTACACATTCCTCCGACATACGCTATTCCTACCGTCCCACCACCAAAAGTCCTGTTGGTCCATAATCCGGCAACATCGTAAGTCTGACCTTGGAAACCACCTCCATTACCCCAATTTCGAAAACTAGTTAAAACTGTACCAGCATCATTGGAGTTGGACCACGGATCACAAGTGCTACAGCCTGAAGCAAATTCTGCTGTTCGGGTAAAAACAAAATCCCAATTAAATTGACCTGTATACTGAGTTTGTACCAGACCCATTACAAAATTTACCCTATTAAAAGCCCCACTATTTCCACCATACTTGTTAACAAATGACCAATCCAGGGCGGATCCATATTGTACTTCTTTACAAGCATTAGCCGATAAACCCATCATTTCCTCCTCTACAGGAGCTGATTTAAAGCCAAATGGCATACGGCGTCCTCGCATCATGTCGTCAGCACCACAACGAGCTGTCTCCAAAAACTTTACAACAGAAGATTCATAGACAATTACTTGATTTTTGGGCGCAACTGAATGGTGCCACCAATATGGTTCTATGATATATTCTTTGCCATTAATGGATATATGACCAGCCACAAGATTGTCATCTAGCACAAAAAAGGCAGTACTTCGAGAATCACCTCCAACAATTCCGGAAAAAACAACATCAGCCGAATGTTTAACTTGAACTAAACCCGCCTCAGTAATGCTGTATGTTTTTACACCTGCAGCTCTGGGATTAGATTTTGTCAATTGAAGTAAGAATTGCTTATTGTTCAAGACTATTTCAAATTGAACCTGACCAATTGCCCGACGAGCATACTGATTCAATGCCACCGGATCCATTTCATACAACTCATAAGAAGTCACCGACGCTAATGGCTCGTGAAAAGATGGATCTAACAATGTACCTCCAAAACGAACTTGGGAAAACAATGCGTTATATCCGGTCATCAACAATGCCAGACAAAAAATTACCTTGCGAAATTTCAATACTTTCATAGTTAAAAAAATCTTCATGAGCCTTTATTTACACTGCTAATAAATTGTTTTTTATTTTCTATTACCTCAATCAAACTCCATTAATCACCAATTGGTTTTTCAAACCTCGTTTTCCCATCCAAAAATAGAAGAAATCAATACACAATTATTTTTTGGTACAAATTTTTTCCAGGTTTGTCGGATTGAAGCCGAACAATATAAACACCAGGGTGCGATGGAGCAACAACGCTTTTGGTTATTCCATATTTCACTTTTGTATCGGATACCAATGATCCGCGCATATCAGATATTTGTAGATTGAAGTCAGTAGCGGTCAATGTATCACCAATCCAATTTAACCAAAGTTCTGAACCTCCCTTCACCGGATTAGGCATTATTTTTACCCCAATACTGACTGTCTCTTCCTCAATGGCAGTAGCGACATCAATAATAATATCGTGAGAAACCAAGACTAATTCAGGTAGCTCAGGATGTTGTAACTCGCAATGATAAACACCAGCATCATTCCATGTAGCCTGATTTATGGTTAAAACAGGTTCTGTGGTACTTCCTATGATTTGACCATTTCGATACCATTGGTATATTACACCCATCACATCGCGATCAACTTCAATATCTAATGTTAAATTTTCTCCTGGCATCAATCGGATAGAAGTGTCCTGGTAAACTTTTGCTTGAGGTGCGTAGACACGCGATACTATGGATTCTAAAACAGGCTTATTCGGGAGCAAATGACGGAAAGTCAACCGATTATTTTCCCAACGAATTCCAGCATTAGGAAGGTCTGACCATTTATTTTGCAATGTAAAATCTGGAATGGTAGTGAAAGCATTATCGCTTATCCATAGTGCCTTTAAGCTATCCACCTCTGCCAGACTTGGAGGAACTGTGCCCGTTAACTCATTGCCATTGATATACAAATATTGTATTTGTTTTAAAGACTCCCACATATTAGGCAGTTCTCCATAAAATGCATTATCAGATAGATTTAAATAATATAGCTTGTCCAATTTGCCCCAATCAGAGCGTATTTCTCCATTAAATACATTACTTCCAAGATGGACGAAGCGCAGATTCCGTGCATCCATAAATCTACTATCTATTTCTCCCCCTAAAAAATTGAAACTTAGATCTATATGCTGTAATGAAACCAAATTACCCAAAGTAGCTGGAATAAACCCTTCAAAATTGTTAAAGTATAATATACACTCTTCCAATGCCCCCAAACTTCCAATTGTATAAGGTATACTGCCACTTAATTTGTTCTTACCCAAATTCAAATGCTGCAAAGTGAGAAAATCACCAATTTCTTCCGGTAGCGTTCCTTCTATATTATTGTCTTCAAGTTCTATACGCGTTAGACATCCATCCGTATTGAAACTAAGGCCATACCAGGTTTTATAAGGAGTTAAAAGGTCCCAAGTACGTATCCAATTACTGCCACCTGTATTTTCATAAAGTGCAACCAATGCCAATGAATCATTAGTCGCGCAGTCACGAGTACCATTTACGTCAATATCAATACAAAGTGTACTTTCTCCACACGAGTTAAAAACCCCCAAGCATACTTGATATGGCTTAAGCTCTTCATAAGTGTGTCTGGGACTGAATTCTTCTGAAGTATTACCATCTCCAAATGACCACATACTGGATTCAGGATTGCCCTGAGAGGTATTTAGGAATATGACTTCATTGCCATTTAACACAGCTCGGAAAGAGGCTACTGGCTTAAGTCCTTCGTTTCCAACAACCAAATTTCGATCTTGAATACAACCTAGAGAGTCTAAAATAGTCAAGCGATAACTACCCGCTTCAAGCCCAACAAATCTATTTTCAACCTGTGGACCGCTGCCTAAATCAAAAGAATAGGGAGGATATCCACCAGATACATTAGCCTCTATTGCGCCGTTAGGATTTTGGCAGCTTGAGAATGTCACCACTATGTTAACCGTCATCCCGGATGAGGCGCCAATAGAAAAAACAATCGTCGAAGCACATCCTGCGTCATCTGTAACCAATAACTCATATTGACCTGATGGCAAATTTTCAAAATTCGGTCCTTGTGCTTGTACCCCGTTGAGCAAATATTGATATTGGCCATTGCCACCACTAACGGTAACAATTGCAGCTCCATTATCTAAACCGCATTGAGTGTCCTCCGTTTCTATGGTTAATTGGATAGGACCAAATCCTTGAATGGTAAAAGATGTAACGAAGCTACATCCCGCTGCATCCGTTACTGTAAGCGTATAAGCACCCGCAGAGAGTCCTGAAAATACACCGCTGGACTGAGGCCCATTTCCAATATCAAAGGTGTACGGCACGGTTCCCTCAGTAGCGATGGCAATAGCAGTACCGTCACTCTCGCCACAATTAGCCGCTGTAGTCTCTACTTCCACGTTTAATCCTGATTCGGAGGCTACGGTAACCCACATATTGGCCGTACAGCCTAAAGAGTCTTCCACTTGCACCCAATAGTTGCCAGCCCCTAATTGCTCAAAAAGAGGGTCATCCGATTCTGAAGAACCGACTCTGTAAATGAATGGAGGCGTGCCTCCTGCAGCCGAAATGAGTATCGTTCCATCATTGACTCCACATGATGAAGGAGTGCTCTGCGCAGATATATTCACTTCAGGAGAAGTCAAAACCTCAACTTCAATCAAGCCTTCACAACCTGATGAGTCTACTACTGAAGCACTGTACATACCTGGAGCAAGGTTTTCAATTCGATTTTCTGACTGAAATCCAGCCCCAAAATCATAAGAAAAAGGTGGATTTCCATTTAAAGGATTTATGGTTACAGCTCCCTGATTGATGGCGCACCAAGCATGATCAATGATAGCACTGAGCGCAAGATTGCCCGAAGTACCCACTGTGGCTTGTACGGAACGTGTACAACCGGTACTATCGGTTACCAAAACGGTATAGGCACCGGGACTAAGATTATAAAAAGTGTTTCCAGATTGACTTTGACCATTTAAGGTGTAAGTGAAGGGACTAAAACCCTGGGAAACGCTTACCGTTAAAGATCCATTTTGCCCACCACATGATGCGGGTACTGTAGAGGCGGTAGCTATTACACCCGCTGACCCATTTACAGTAACGGGAACACTGAACAAACATCCATAGAAATCTAAAACTTCAAATGAGTAATTTCCTGCTGGCAATGAATCAAAAATAGGCGATTGACGGTAAATACCGTTGTAGGTGTATTGGTAAGGGGGCGTTCCACCAGTTGCTGTGATGGTTACCCGTCCGTTGCGATTTCCACAGGTAGTATGGCGGATCTCGGCATCTGCCAACAGTGGCTCGGAAGGATCAATTACCACAATAGCTGTATTGGTGCATCCTTCGCCGTCTGTCACCAAAATATTGTATGTTCCACCCGCCAGATCAAAAAATATGGATTGAGAGCTAGGACCAAAACCTATATTATATTCGTATGGAGGATTGCCTTCATACACTTGAATGTCAATGATACCATTTTCTTCTCCACAACTTGTATTAATCGCAGTAATGGTAAATTCTGGACGGACAGAAGGCTCAATCTCGATTTCATACTCCACCTCACATTCATTATTGTCTCGAACAATCACTGTATAGATTCCGGGAGCTAGATTTACAAAGATCATTTGCTGCACAAACCCATTGCCAATATTTACTGAATAAGGTGCCTGTCCACCACTGGGATCAATTTCTAGTATACCGTTATTTTCACGACAGGATGTGTGGGTGATGGTGAAATCTGCAGTCAGATTGTCACACAAACCAGCACACTCATATAAACAAGGTGCATTTTGCACCCTGGATCTGATCAAGTCACCGGGCAAGGGTCCAAATCCCTTGGTAAGATTGATCCCAAAATTGGTTAGATGACAATAACTCATGACTGTGCCTCCTCCCGAAGGCGGTGGACCAGGCTGACAGCCCCCTTCTGTCTGATAACAATTATCAATGGCACCTCCTGCCCATCCACACCAATGTGTGTGGTTGGATCCAACGTTATGTCCCATTTCGTGCGTCACTACCATGATGGTCCAGGAATAAGTTGGATAATTTTGATAGGAGCTGCTGATATTGCTGTAAGCGAATGCATTGGGCTTACTGCATAGCACATTAACATAGGCAATTCCCCCAAGTCCATTGCCGCCAAGGGCAAACAAGTGTGCCAAGTTACCATTGAAATTCTGCCTGGCAGAGCGGAATTGAGTTAGTGCTGTATTAGAACTGGAACGACTATAATTGTCCATAGTAGTCCACACAAAAATTTCAGATATTTCAGCATTTATCTGCTCATTATTATAAATAATCAACACGTTATTAAAGATACCAGTTACATAGTTGATTACTTGCTGGGTCCCCCCCTTGTTTTGAAACAAAGCAAAATCTGCTTCAATATAAACTCTAATACACTCATCTAAAGCCCGTACTGCACCCATTTTTTGGTCAGGAAGCTCATGAGGCTCGTTGGAATCACTATCTACACCGCAAGTAAAATCTTGAGGCGCATCCAGATGATCCGTTTTGTATATAACATGTATATCGCGCTGTCCATCAAGTAATCCAATAACTATTGATCCATGTGTAGACGTAGATACAACCCCTATTACCTCATCTTCAAAAAAGGATAATCCCGCCAATGAACCAGGATAGCCTTTCACTATACCGCGATAATGAACATTAGCTCTTGGAGGGAAAAGATCACCGTCACTGGTTCGAACAACGGCATCAGGCGAAAAAACACTTTTCTCGTATAGCTCAAGGGTAATCGTACTTCCATCCCCAAGCGTAATTGGCAAAGACAAAGTTTTAGGCTTGTTTTGAATCAATTGGCGCACTTCATCTTGTTTTAATCTTACATAGGATGCTTCTGCAACCGTATTTCTGAACCCCGATAGAGAACTAAGATCATCTACTCGCTCGAATGGCTGTAAGACTTGTTTTATGCCATGATTTTGAATCATTTCATCCAGCTGCATTTTTATGTAGCCATCTTTCGGCATTTGATCATTTCCCTTCTGAGCAATTTCCTCTTGAGAAAAAACTGCTGAAGAACTAAAAAAAACACTAATTATCAGAATTAAAAAACGCGTATAATTAAGCATGGGCATAAGTTATTGTAATAAACAGATAAAGGAGGTTGCTGTAGACAAAACGCACCATATCCTTTTCAAAAAACCACAAAAATAAGAGGTTTGAACCGCGGCACAAACTGACCTCGAGTATTTATCAAAACAAACCGGCAATTTTAACACTATTTAATATAACATTGTTCCATATCTATGGAAGCTATCCTAATTATATTTTGATACTTTGGGAAATAATTTTTTGTTTGTTTGGATTAGCAAATGAATGTTTCTGCCGGAAAAACGGTAAAATCATTCTTTCTCACGGTTATGTTAAATGGTAAAATAAAAAGTTGTGTTTAACGAATGCAAACCAACCCAATTTGAAGGAGCGTGACTACAATGTTTTTCTAAAAGAGACGGTGAGGCTTGAAATTAATCTTATTAACATAAAAATATCAAGACCCAATTCGCTCAATAATCATAGGCATAGCAATGCGATATACCAAAACCCCTATGACAGTCAACAGAGAAAAAGCTAAGAAAAATATTAAAATAGCCCATGGAATGTCCAATGTCTGAGCAGTCAGCCAATCACGAGTATAAGTAAGAATCGTAGCCACCGGATTAAAGGGCATTAAGCTGGCCAAGGTGCCTGAGCGAGGATAAGGATATATTACAGGTGTCAGGTACATTAAAAAAGGCATTACTATACCTATTCCCCTGCCAATATCAGCAAATAACATACCTAATGGTGTAATTAAAAGTCCAATACTATACCCGACCAGCATAATTAACAGTGAACCCCCAATAGCCATTACCAATCCAATTGGATTCACCTGCTGACTAAAATAGGTCAACACAACACCAATCAGGGCAGCCTTAATTAACCAGTTAAAAGCAAGTTCATAGATTCCTGATAGCAACAATCCTTCCCGAGGGATATTTATCTTGGCCAACATGGAGCGATTACTATTCACACTAGCCAATGGGGAAAGTAGCGCTTCTGAAAACATTTGCCATAGTAGAGTACCCGTGAGCACAAAAACGGGATACGCAATTTGAGTATCCGCTATTTCCATTACTCCATTCCCTCGCAAAACAATCCACAATAAAGCTGTCACAATTGGAGGAATCAAAGCCCAAAAAAAGCCAAGCATAGATTGACGGTATAAAGCCTTTATATTTCGTTTAAATAAACGCAAACCCAATTCATGAGCCTGGGGCAATTCCGATAGTATTGCCCGAAAATGAACACTTAGCCTATGTGCCGAATTCTCAGCCGAATAAACCGTTATTTTTTCAGATGGTGAAACACCCATGGGTTTAGATTGAGCCAATTTAATTATACAAATATATGTAATATTATTAATAACCGGAAAAGCAAATCCTCTGACTTATACTCAATTAAATTCCAGTTCAATGCCATTATTTTTTTCAAATCTCCTGCTGGCAAACAAATCTGATGTGTGTAAGTTTTTTGTCAAAAGTAATAATGTACATAAAATAGACTCCTGGTCTTTACTATCTTCGTAATCGAAAAACGATATAAGGACTAATATGAATAAAATATTTCCCATTATTTTTTTTACAATAGCGGCCTTGCTGATGACTTTTAATGCAATCAGCCAGCAAGAAGCCCACCTTAAAAATATCCGCCAGCTAACCTTCGGCGGTGACAACGCAGAGGCCTATTTTAACCACGACGGAACTCAGCTTATTTTTCAATCCAACAATCCAGCCTGGGGACTGGATTGTGACCATATTTTCTTAATGGATATTGAAAAATCTGCGGGCAACAAAGATTACAAACCCCGAATGATTAGTAATGGTCAAGGTAGAACCACTTGCAGCTATTTTATGCCTATGGGTATGGGGGTAGTTTACGCTTCAACTCATGAAGGTGGGGCTTCTTGTCCGCACGTTCCTAATCTACGCAGAGATGGCAAATACTTATGGCCTATTTTTGACTCCTACAATATTTACGTAGCTGACGAACAGGGAAATATGATTAAAAAGCTAACCAGCAATACCGGTTATGATGCAGAAGCTACTGTTTCACCTGACGGTGAGTGGATCGTCTTTACCTCACTGAGAACTGGTGATCTGGAACTATGGTTAATGCGTCCTGATGGATCAGATTTGCGTCAGGTTACTGATAGACTAGGCTATGATGGAGGTGCATTTTTTTCGCCGGATAGTAAGAAATTGGTCTTTCGGGCATCTGTTTTTAAAAATAAAGAAGAAGAAGAGGATTACAAAAAACTGTTAAAGGAAGGACTCGTGGCACCTACAAATATGGAAATATTCGTGTGTGATATTGACGGATCTAACCTACGTCAAATCACTAATCTAGGGAAAGCCAATTGGGCACCTTTTTTTCATCCGTCTGGTAACAAAATCCTGTTTTCATCCAATCATCACTCTGCATCGGGATGGGATTTTCAGCTATTCATGATCAATCTTGATGGCACCGGACTCACCCAGGTAACCACAGAAAGCAGGTTCAATGCATTCCCAATGTTTTCACCCGATGGTAAAAAACTTGTATTTTCGTCCAATCGAAATAATCAGGAAGGAAGTCGAGATACCAATATTTTTATTGCGGAATGGGTTGATTAATAATGTATAAAAAACAAAGTATGATGCGCTACAAGTTTGGATGGTTGTTATTTTGCTTTTTTATTTCAGCAAGTTTGTTTGCACAGGAAATAAATCAGCAAGCACTCAAGGAAATGGTGTATTATCTTGCATCTGAAGAGCTTGAGGGCAGATTACCAGGCACTGCTGGAGAAAAACAATCTGCAGCATATATCACTAGTCATTTTGAACGTGCTGGTTTAACCATACTACCTGGTACAGAAGATTTTACCACTGAATTTACCTACACTCTTTCTACTAGCCCCCATGGGAGTTCCAATGGAGATAGTGTGAAGGGTAATGCTATTAATGTCGCGGGCATGTTAGACAACGGTGCCTCTAGAACCATTGTCATCGGAGCACATTATGACCACTTAGGTAAAGGTGCCAATAGAAGTACACGAGAAGAGAACCCAGAGGATAAAATTCACTATGGAGCTGATGATAATGCCTCTGGAGTTGCTGGAGTTTTGGCATTAGCCGACTATTTTAGTAATAATGATCGGGTAGAAGATGTAAATATAATTTTTGTGTGTTTTTCAGCTGAAGAGCTGGGACTGCTCGGATCAAAAGAATTTGTAGAAGATATAAAACGTGAGTCAATTAAACCTGACTATATGCTGAACATGGACATGATAGGTCGCCTGGATCCAAACTCAAGAAACCTGCATGCTAGTGGGGTGGGTACCTCAAAAGAATGGGTAGACCTTCTCAATAAAGCAGGAAAATCATTCAATATGGTATACGACAGCTCCGGTACCGGAGGATCAGATCACACTTCCTTTTATTTAGCAGATATTCCCGTGCTGCATTTTTTTACAGGTATTCACAGCGATTACCACAAAAGCTCAGATACACCAGACAAACTCAATTATGAAGGACAAAAAGAAGTGCTTGAATTTATCATAGACCTCGTTGAGCTTACAGAACAGCAAGGATCTCTTACATTCCAAAAAACAAAAACTACAAATACAGGCACCGGTCGATTCAAGGTGACCCTAGGCATCATGCCGGATTACGCTTGGCAAAAAGGAGGTGTAAAGCTTGATGGTGTTACCGAGGGCAAACCCGCCCAGAAAGCAGGTATACAGGCAGGAGATGTTATCGTTAAAATAGGAGACACCCGTATTGAAACCATTCAGGACTACATGAAAATCCTAGGCGAACACAATCCGGGAGATAAGGTAAAGGCAGTAGTGATGCGCAAAGATCAAGAAATGACGCTTGATGTGACTTTCTAAGCCTTAGAAATCTCCATCTTATTTAGAACCTAATCAGAAATGTTACTTCCTTCAGTAGAGTATCCAGGAGAGCAAAATGAAAAATAAATAGCCTACTGATACAAATACATACTCCGGTTTCTATCCAATTCGCGGAAATATGGGTCTTTCAGGTCTTTGATGAACCGAATGCGTTCCCCTGTTGACTTCATTTCCGGCCCCAGGCGCTTATCTACATTGGGAAATTTATCAAATGAAAAGACAGGTTCCTTGATGGCATAGCCCTGCAACTGCTTCTCAATCTGAAAATCCTTCAGTTTGTGGGTACCCAACATGACCATGGTGGCGATTTTCAAATAAGGCACATTGTAAGCCTTGGCGATAAAGGGAGTCGTCCGCGATGCCCTTGGATTGGCTTCAATTACATA
>CAYUZA010000059.1:2970-14230 GCA_964449535.1 uncultured Saprospiraceae bacterium | reverse complement strand
ATACGAATAAGATTCGTAAGGATAAAGAAGGGGTGCTGTTCACAGCGCCCCTTTCCTATTTTGGGCAATATCATATGCATGGTAATTTATAATGAATAATATAAGAACAGTATGGCAATATTACACTTTGGATAATATCCAAAGCATCTTATCGGTAATTAATAAAAACTGTTTTTTCAATTCAATCCTTAAATGGCGCTTTTTAGCTAAAAGGGATGTTATATTCGCTTGATTTTGAGCTTATATTGAGTTTATTTGGTTAATTTGTTCATCTTTGTTTGCTTTTTTTATAATTTTACGCGGCATAAGTGTAATAATGGGTTAGTAGCCCTTTGAATACGGAGCTTATTATGAAAAGTTGGCTGAAAGGGGTATCCTTATATCTATGGAAGGCTGACAATAAAGGGATTACAAGTTCTAATGAAGTTTTTTAACTTATTTACACAAGAGTTGGCTATCGACCTAGGTACAGCTAATACTCTTATAATTCAAGATGGTAAAATCGTGGTAGACGAGCCATCAATCATTGCTATCAATCGAAAAACCGGAGAGACAATAGCGGTAGGCAACCGTGCTATGCAAATGCACGAGAAGACTCATGAAGATATAAAGACCATACGCCCCCTTAAAGATGGAGTAATTGCTGATTTCCAGGCAGCTGAGGCTATGATTGAGGGCTTGATCAATATGATTGAAGGTAAGCGAAAGTTTTTTACCCACCTTAAAATGGTTATCTGTATTCCGTCGGGTATAACAGAAGTTGAAAAAAGAGCCGTCTTTGATTCAGCTGATCATGTGGACTCAAAGGAGACCTACTTAATTCATGAGCCTATGGCTGCGGCTTTGGGTATTGGCTTGGATGTGGAGGAGCCTATTGGCAATATGGTGATTGATATAGGGGGCGGTACTACTGAAATTGCAGTAATCGCACTATCTGGTATCGTTTGTGATCAGTCTATACGCACGGCCGGGGACGAGTTTAATACAGATATTATGAACTTTATGCGCAAAGAGCATAATATGCTTATTGGAGAGCGTACCGCTGAGCAAATTAAAATACATGTCGGTGCGGCCCTTCAACAGCTGGATAATCCACCACCAGATTACCCGGTTAATGGCCGTGATCTTATGACCGGTATACCGCGCCAAATCAAAATAGGATATGCAGAAATTGCCATCGCTTTAGACAAGTCTGTATCCAAAATAGAAGAGGCCGTACTAAAAGCACTTGAGGCTACTCCACCAGAATTGGCCTCTGATATATATAAAACCGGTTTATATTTAACCGGTGGTGGCGCCTTGCTTCGTGGCTTGGATAAGCGAATCGCCCAAAAAACCAAACTGCCCGTTCATGTTGCGGAAGACCCGCTTCGAGCTGTGGTTAGAGGTACAGGTATTGCATTAAAAAATACAGACAAATTTTCGTTTTTGATCGATCGTAAAAGTATATAATTTGGCTGGAAATAGGCAGGTATGCAGAATTTGATCATCTTTCTGTCCCGACATCGTGTCGTATTACTGTTTATCTTGCTCGAAATTATCGCTGTTAACTTGATTATAAAGTATAATAAGAATCAGCAGGCGATTTTTGTAAATTCTTCTAATCTACTAACGGGTTGGATCTATGAGCAAAGCCAGCAAGTGGAAGATTTTTTTTATCTTAAAGATCTTTCAGATAGCTTAGCAATAGAAAATGCTCGTTTAAGGACTCAATTAGATAAAGTCCTATATGAATCCAATCAGGTGAAGGATAGCATTCAAGATACTATATATCGTCAGGAATTTACCTATGTTACTGCAAAGGTTATTCAAAATTCATTAGTTTACTGGGACAATACCTTAACTATAAATAAGGGTAGTTTGGATGGCATAAAACCCGGCATGGGTATAATGACAGAAAAAGGAATTATTGGGATTGTGCAAAAGGTAAGTGATCATTTTGCTTCTGCTATTTCCTTGTTTCATTCAAGAATACGTATAAGTGCCTCGCACAAACCCACAGGACAATTTGGAACACTATTTTGGAAAGGTACTGATACTCGGATTATTTCGGTTCGTGATCTGCCTAAATATGCCCCTATAGCAAAGGGTGATACGATGGTTACCAATAATTATTCAGCTATATTTCCCAGTGGCATTCCGATTGGGGTCATTGATACGTTTTGGGTCGAAAGTGGTACTAATTATTATTTCATCCAGGTTGATCTTTTTGAAGATTTTGGCCGTTTAGATAGAGTTTACGTAGTAGACTATCTATTCAAAGATGAGCGCGAGGAAGTAGAAAAACCTTTGGAAGAATGAACGCAAATATCCGGTCCATACTTCGTCTGTTTGTATTTATGTTGATTCAGCTTATTTTGCTGAAACGCATTCATATTGGTGATGGCGCCTTTAATCATATTCATTTTTTTCTGTTTCCTTTGGGACTCATGCTGTTCCCATTTGCATTTTCAAGGACTACATTTTTGTTATTGGCGTTTGTGTTTGGACTAGCAATGGACTTCTTTTATGACTCTCCTGGAGTACATGCCGCCACATCTGTGCTATTAGCGTTTCTTCGGCCTCAAATTTTTAAGTGGCTTGAACCTCGAGGTGGCTATGGAATGAATAGTGCACCTACATCTTTTTCTATGGGCGCAAATTGGTATTTTTCCTACATCGTAATTGGAACCGCTTTGTATATTTTCACCTTTTTTGCACTACATGCATTTTCGCTAGTCTATTTTTTTCAAATATTATTAAAAACCATTTTTAGTGTTATTTTTTCTATGATCATTATGGGGGTTTATACCCTGGTTTTTAATCCAAAAGACTGAGGCATGTCCGATCAGTACGACAATAGATCCCGATTCATATATGGCATAATCGTTTTTTTTGGCATAATTCTGCTCATAAAGGCCATTCAATTGCAATTATTCGATAATACCTTTAGGGTAAAGGGCATGGTAGCTGGTATCGAAAAAGCAGTAATATATCCGGAGAGAGGTTTAATTTATGACCGTAATGATTCTCTTTTACTTTTCAATACCTTGACTTATGACCTTATGGTTACTGTCAATAAGATTAATCCCGATATGGATACAGCGGGTTTCTGCAAACTATTGGGCATAGATACCACCTATTTTCGCATTAATACCCAAAAGGACTGGACGAGCCCCAAATTTTCAAAAAACATTGCTTTTCCATTCTTAAAAAAAATCAGTCCCGAGTCCTTTGCTCGATTTCAGGAAAGACTGCATGAATTTCCAGGATTTACTACACAAAGGCGTAGCATTCGATTGTATCCTCAGCCACATGCTGCTCATATTTTAGGCTATATTCGGGAGGCAGATCAGACTATCATTGAAGAAAGCGAAGGTAAATACAAGCCGGGTGACTATCTGGGTGCTACAGGTTTGGAAAAAAGCTATGAAGATTTATTACGGGGCCAAAAAGGCATTTCCTACTTTTTAAAAGATAATGTGGGCCGCAGGGTGGCTCCTTATAAGGAAGGGGCACTGGACTCCATGCCTGCTTCTGGCTCAGATTTGGTTACCTCTCTCGACATTGAATTGCAGGCCTATGGCGAAGAATTAATGCAACAAAAAATTGGGAGTATTGTAGCCCTTGATCCATCCACAGGTGAGGTGCTCTGTATGGTTACTTCTCCATCCTTTGACCCTAACTTACTCACCATAGACCGCAATCGAGGTGAGGCTTATTCAACGTTGCTCACAGACCCAAATAAGCCGCTATTTGATCGTAGTCTAATGGCCAAATATCCTCCTGGTTCTATTTTCAAAACAGTTCTATCCTTGGTTGCACTGGAAGAAGGATTTACAAAGCCTGATAAGCCGGTAACTTGTAACGGAGCCTACACACTAGGAAAATACAGCTGGGGTTGTCGCAATCATCCACCGGTTACTGATTTAGCTACAGCCCTACAATACTCTTGCAATACGTATTATTATCAGCTTTTTAGGAATATAGTTGATCGCTATAGTCAACGCAAAGTAGATCAAGGATTGGACACGTTAAGACAAAAATTGATGCTTTTTGGACTTGGGACCCGCCTAGGAATTGATTTACCTGGTGAAACAGCCGGTTTTTTGCCCAATAGTGACCTCTACAACAAAATGTATGGGGTGAACAGATGGCGTTCATCTTCGATTATTTCATTGGGTATTGGCCAGGGTGAAATCTTAATGAACACGCTGCAAATGGCCAATCTTGCTGCTATCATAGCCAATAGGGGTTGGTATCGCACTCCGCATATAGTCAAATCAATAATAGATACCACTAAAGTTTCTATTCCTATTCAAGCAGAGCGCATCGATTGTGGAGTAAAGTCTATGCACTTTGAACCGGTTATAGAAGGAATGTATCGAGCGGTGGCTGCGGGTTCAGCTGCTTCTGCTTTTCTACCCGATATTACTATCTGCGGCAAAACAGGTACATCTCAAAATCCCCATGGCGATGACCATTCCGTGTTTATAGCATTTGCGCCACGTGAAAATCCTAAAATTGCCGTGGCAGTTTATGTGGAAAACTCCGGTTATGGTGGGCGATTTGCTGCTCCTATAGCCAGTCTCATTATTGAAAAATATCTTACAGGCCAAATTCGAGAAAGCCGAAAATGGTTGGAGACCAGTATGATCAACGCCAATCTAATCTATACAAAATCCTAATAAATGACCCTCATATCTGCTATTGTAGCCATGGACCAAAATCGGTGCATAGGTTTAGATAATCTAATACCATGGTATTTGCCGGCCGATCTGCAGTATTTTAAAAAAACAACTCTTGGCCATCCGGTGATCATGGGCAGAAAGTCATTCCGCTCTATTGGAAGGCCGTTGCCCAAGCGCACCAATATTGTTGTTTCCCGTGATCCATTTTTCATTGCTTCGGGTGTATTAATGGCAATGTCGATCGCAGAGGCCATTGATATTGCTAAGGAGGAAAACCCTTCCGAAATTTTTATAATTGGCGGAGGGAATATTTATGAACAAACTCAAGCTTTGTGGGATAGGCTTTACCTAACGGAGGTTGCAGCCGCTTTTGAGGGTGATACTTTTTTCCCAAAAATAGATCCAACAGAATGGACGGAGGTGTTTCGGGAGGCACACCCTGCAGACGAAAAGAATGAATTTGCTTATGAATTTGTAGTTTTAGACCGCATCAAATCGACATGAGTAAAATAATCATTTACTCACAAAAGGTAATGATTATTTTACCTATCAAAGATTCTATATGGCCATTAAAAAACATTCACGCAGAGCGTGATAAACAAAAAATAAGCATATAAAATAAAATCTTTCGGCATAGAATTTGTAATATTGTTGTAGGAAATAGGATCCACAACCCCTGTTTCTCAACTGCACACATTATGAAAGAAGAACTGCTGCATTATGCATGGCGGACACGCCGTTTTGATGCCCGTGAGCTTATCGGTACACTAGGCGAACCTATAGAAATTATCCATCCGGGTACATGGAATCGCGATGCTGGTCCAGATTTCCTGAATGCTACAGTACGCATCAGTGGAGTATTGTGGGTGGGTCAGGTAGAAATGCATCTCTCTGCAAGTGATTGGTTTCGTCATGGTCATCAGTTAGATCCACGATATGATAATGTAGTTTTGCATGTGGTATGGGACAATGATACCAATGTTTCCAGGAATGACGGCTCATTTATCCCCTGTCTGGTAATGAAGCACAGAGTTTCTAAATCATTGCAGGCCAATTACCAGCAATTACAACTGTCAGATGCATGGGTTCCCTGCCAGGCATGGCTACCCATAATACCTCAGAGTCGAAAGAAAATTTGGTTGGAATCGTTACTCATACAAAGATTGGAACAGCGTATATCCCAATGGCATTTCCGTATGAATGAAACACAGCAGGATGCGGAGACTGTATTCTATCATATGATGGCTTCTGCTTTTGGGTTAAAGCATAACCAGGCTCCAATGCTGGCATTAGCTGAGCGCTTACCTTGGAGCATAGTCCGCAGGCATGTTCATGATTTGGAAATGCTGGAAGCTTTGTTTTTTGGAATGGCCGGTTTATTGCCTGAAGATACAGTAGATCCATATATACAGGCATTAAAACGCTCTTTTGCCTACCTTCGTCATTTGCATGCGCTTAATCCTATGTCTTCTGACATTTGGATATTTGGAGGCATTAGACCATCCGCTTTTCCAACGGTTCGTATTGCGCAGTGGTGCGCTTGGTTACATGCCACACCTAGGCTCTGGAGTGCGTTTTCAGACTGCAGCGACTGGAAAGAAATGTTACATGCATGGGACGTTCCAGTGTCGAAGTTTTGGCAAACCCACTACACTTTTACTACTGAAGCGCCAAAGGCTCAACGTGCTCCAGGCAATGATACGCGACAGTTATTGTTGATAAATGCTGTGCTCCCATTTCTATTTTTATATGGAAATTACAGCGCTCAGGATGACCTTAGAGACAAGGCTATCTATCTTTTCTCATGCATCCCTGCTGAAGAAAACAGGGTAATCCGATCCTGGAAATCATTGGATATGCCGGTCGAAAATGCTGGTAATACTCAAGCACTTTTACAGCTTAAATCCCGATATTGTGACGTAAAAGCATGCTTGCAATGTGCTTTTGGTGCAGATATTTTGAGAGGAACTGAGTCTAATCTGTAAAAGGGGTAGGCAAAGAGAAAACCTAGTGAAATTATTTACTGTAAAACTTTAAAACATCGTAAAGTCAATCCAAATATAGTAAAGGCTTAAATTTTGAAAGATAGAAGTCTGTTTTGAATCCAAGCATCAAATTTGGCACCCTCATCGAACAAAAACTGAACACGCACAGGCAATACAAATACCGGAATACGGTGTTGTATGAGAAAGTCGCGGTGAATATCAAGACGTACGGCGTCCTTTTCGGTTGTAAGTATGAATTTGTGGGGCATTTCCATATTGTCAAACACTTTTTTGATTTGTGCCAGATCGTAGTTGCTAAATTCTTTGTGGTCTTCAAATGCAATACTCCGAACGTAGGTCACTCGACTTTCAACATATGTTTGCAGATAGTCTGTATGTGCTATGGCGGTTAGCAATAATACATGATGTCCCTTTACCAGCTGCAGCCTTTGAGCGGCATTGTACATATAATAAGGATAGCCATATTGATATTGACTAAAAAAAACTTCTTGTTCTGGATTGGGCTGCAGCTTATCGGTGAATGCTATCCGTTGTTGTTCGTTTAGGTTCGGTGGACATTTAGTAACGATGATTGCATCAGCCCTTGAGGATCCGGAGCGCCATTCTCTGAGTCTGCCGGAAGGCAATAGAATATCCTTAAAATAAGGTCTACTATATTCCGTAAGCAAGATATTGATAAATGGCTGAACAGAACGATGCTGAAAAATATCATCTAACAACACAACTTGTGTGTCTGGGGCTGTCCCGATAAGTTTTGGAATGCCCAACATACGGCTTTCGCTCACTGCAACATGGATATAAGGGAATTTTCGCTTGAATTGAAGCGGTTCATCACCGCAATCATTGGCACTCATCATCGCATCTACCATTAAAAATCCATTGGTTTTGCGTTTATACCCCCTGCTCATTACAGCTACCTGAATATAATCCTTCAACAAGGTGATTAAATATTCAATATGTGGGGTCTTACCCGTACCTCCGACACTCAGATTTCCAATACCAATTGTTGGAACAGCAAAAGATGTAGACTTTAGCATGCCGCGATCATACATCGTATTGCGCACACTTATGATTGCTCCGTAAATCAAGGTAAAGGGAAACAACAGCCCTTTAATAATCCATTCCCGTAACATACAGTAAAGGTACTTAATTACCCTAAAAGTAGAGGGTTAAATGTGTATTAGCCATTTAACTCTTATCATTATTGCCTATAATTGCGCAACTTTAAGGTTTTTATTTGGCGTTATCTAATTTTGTCAAAATAAAGATCGTTTATTTGTGACTATTCGGCTTTGAGCTATGGGTAGTGTTTAATGAGTGTTGCATGGGGTTATGGTATTTTCAAAATAGAAAAGGAAAAAATCATGCCAAAACAAGATTGATTGACACATCTTATGGCTGCGCAAATTCAAGTATATGGAAAGATTATTTGATTTCATGTATGACCAACAACGTCGGTATCCATTGGATGCTTGTATTGGCGGTAAATCAGGTGATTTATGGGTATATCGAAGTACAACACAAGTCATCTATGACAGTAGGTCACTGGCCACGGGTCTATT
Organism: uncultured Saprospiraceae bacterium; assembly: GCA_964449535.1. GTDB lineage: Bacteria > Bacteroidota > Bacteroidia > Chitinophagales > Saprospiraceae > SLDF01. The sequence continues at coordinate 5,992 of CAYUZA010000059.1, read as the reverse complement.
ATCACTTGGTCTGGAGCGAGGAGACAAGGTCGGACTTGTGGTATCGCAAAACAAGCCGGAGTGGCTGATCCTCGACCTCGCTGTGCAGCAAGCTGGTGCTATATTGGTCCCACTATATCCTACCATTAGCGTTCAAGAATATCGCTACATTCTCCAAGATTCTAAGATGAGATTTTGTTTTTGTGATGCAGATGAGCTGGAGTACAAGCTAGAAGAGGCAGGTGACGGGTTATTACAAAATATTTATGTATTTGGTGATTCAAAACGTCATGCAAGGTGGGATACGCTGCTGTTGACCCCCAATGACACCCTATTGAACGATATTGCTGCAAATACTAAAGGAGATGATATTGCCACTATCATATATACATCTGGAACTACCGGTGTGCCTAAGGGGGTAGTGCTTACACATTGGAATATAGCTAGCAATGTAATGGCGGCCTATGATTTGATACCAACATCAACAGGCGATAAAGTACTCAGTTTTTTACCACTCTGCCATATTTTTGAAAAAGTGGTTATCTATGCTTACATCGCTACCGGAATGTCAGTAACTTTTACAGGTCTGGACAATCTGGGTGGTGAGCAAGGTGATCTCAAGCTTCTTAAACCTCATTTTTTTACAGCTGTACCTAGGTTGTTGGAAAAAGTGTATCAGCGTATTCTGGAAAAAGGGAATGAGTTAAAGGGGGTGAAGCGATGGCTATTTTTCTGGTCATTGGCACTTACCAGAGATTATGATTATGACCGATCGTATGGTCCTTGGAAGTCATTTCAGCTATACTTGGCCAACGCATTAATATTTAGTAAATGGCGGTCGGCTTTAGGTGGGAATATTAAAGGAATATTAACCGGGGCGGCTGCTTGTCCGGAAAATATAATCCGTACTTTTTGCGCTGCAGGAATACCCGTTCGTGAAGGCTACGGGCTCACGGAAGCTGCTCCCGGGCTCACTTTCAATGCGTATACACCCAAAGGGGCCATGCTGGGAACCGTTGGGCAACCCATACAAGGTGTAACTATTGAAATTGATACAAACTCGGGCGACTATCGAGAGGGGGAGGGTGAAATATTGGCCTCAGGGCCCAATATTATGCAAGGATATTATAGACAAGAAGGACTTACAGAGGAGGTATTGTTTTGGAAAGATGGTAAAAAGTGGCTACGCACGGGTGATGTAGGTGGATGGGTCAAGCGAGCGGATGGTCGTTTGTTTTTGAAAATTACAGATCGCAAAAAAGAATTGCTTAAAACCTCCGGAGGTAAGTATGTAGCGCCTTCGCCTATTGAGGCAATGTTAAAGGCAGACTTTTTAGTGGAGCATGCAATGGTAATAGGTGAACAGCGGCGATTTGTATCTGCCCTAATCGTTCCAGCTATGGACGGCTTACGCAATTGGTGCCAGGAGCATGGTGTGCTCTGGTCTAGCCCTGAAGAAGTACTACATCATCCTAAAGTATTGGCTTATTTTCAAAAAGTAGTCGATAAATGTAATGCACAGTTGGCACGTTTTGAGCAAATTAAGAAGTTTACACTTATTGATTCACCTTGGGAAATGCAAAAGACTGATGGAAGCTCTGCTGAACTTACACCTACGCTAAAACTAAAACGAAGGGTTATTTTGGAGCGTTGGGCCGATATTATTGATAGGATGTATGTTGAATAGAAGTTATCGGAAGGGGAATTTTGATAGGTTTTATTTATATCCAATTAACCAACATCTTTAAATTAAGAAATTTGTCATGATTTGGTGTTACTGGATTGTAAAATAAGAGGATATATGAATATTACAACAGTTATTTTAGCCGCTATAAAAATAGAAACTATGAAGACAAGTCGCCTAATTGGAATTTGTATGCTTTTGCACATGACCCTCCTATTGAATGGCCAGTCATTGCAGCCAATTTTCCGTTATCCTCATGTATCAGACAAGGAGATTGTTTTTGCATTTGCGCAAGACCTTTGGCTGGTAGACAAACAGGGTGGTTTGGCTCGCAAATTGAGTTCACCACCAGGTGCAGAAAGTTGGGCGCGTTTTTCCCCTGATGGTAAGGAGATCGTTTTTGCCGCTAATTATGATGGGTTTACAAATGTTTTTGCTGTATCACCATCCGGAGGGCTTCCGCGACAATTGACCCACCACGGTATGGCTCAACGAGTGGTCGACTGGTATCCGGATGGTAAACATATATTGATATCTAGTGCAATGCATAGTGGCAAGCAGCGATTTTCTCAATTTTTTAAGGTTCCAAGAGAGGGCGGGTTGCCAGAAAAACTGCCCTTGGCGCATGCGGAGTTTGGGAGCTTATCGCCTGATGGTCGTCGCATTGCTTTTACGGACAAATCGAGGGCATTCCGAACCTGGAAAAGATACAGGGGAGGTACGGCACCTGATATTTTACTTTTTGATTTGGAGACATTTGCCTCAGAGCGTATTACGCAGCAATCTGCCAATGATGAATTTCCGATGTGGATAGGAGATGTCATTTATTACCTTTCTGATAATGGGAAAGAGAAGCGTTTTAACCTTTGGAAATATGATACCCGGAGTCGACAGCATACCCAAGTGACATTCTTTACGGATAAAGACGTTCATTTTCCAGCAGCAGGAGGTAAAGAGATTGTGTTTGAGGTGGGAGGAGATATCCATTTGTTGGACTCAAGAACGGATAAATATCAAAAAGTAGATATTCAGGTGATGAGTGATTTTGACGCCATGCGTCCCAGGCCCCAATCTGTAAAAGACTATATTAGTTATGTCTATCCTGCACCCGATGGCAGCCGCATAGCTATAGCCGCAAGGGGGGAACTATTTAATATTCCCGCAGGAAAAGGAGTAAATTATCCTATATCACATAACTCAGCGAGTGCAGAACGCTATCCGGCTTGGTCCCCGGATGGTAAGACTATTGCCTGTTGGAGTGATCGTGATGGGGAGTACAATTTGATGCTGATTGAGGTTTCTAGCGGTAAAACTAAGCAGTTGACTCAGTATAAAAGCGGATATAGATACCAATTGTAC
>CAYUZA010000059.1:0-2960 GCA_964449535.1 uncultured Saprospiraceae bacterium | reverse complement strand
GGTCTCCAGACAACAAAAAACTGGCTTGGATCGACCAGACCATGAACATTACCGTATTGGATGTAGAACACGGTGCTACACGTATCATAGGAAAACAGCGCCAGTATATGCATTATGCTTTACAAAACTTCTCTGTGCATTGGTCAGCCGATTCAAAATGGCTCACTTTTGTAGAAGAAAATGACACGGGTTTAAACAATATTGTACTATTTGATATTGATCGCAATCAAAGGCATTTGATATCAGGCGGATTATACTCATTTTCTGAAGTCGCCTTTGATCCCAAAGGGGATTATTTATTTGTTTCCATTTCCAACCATTTTGACCCTATTTACAGTGGCTTTGATAACAGTTTTGTCTATGCCAACCAAGAGCGACTAGGTGCTATTAGCCTTCGTAAATTAACCCGTTCTCCATTGTATCCTGAAAATGATACGGTATCCACCATGGAGTCAGATACATCAATCGAAAGTGCTTCAACTTCATCAAAAAAGAAAAAAGGAAGCACCCAGGATACAAAAGTATCAAAATCAGATTCTACCATTATTACAATCGATATAGAAGGGCTGGCAGATCGCCTGGTTATGCTGCCCATTCGACCAGGAAATTATGGTAAATTAGCCGCCACCGAAGGCAAATTGATCTACCTTAGATATCCAAATAATGGGGAACCGGACGGAGAGTCTATTTTGTATTTTTATGATCTGCAGGAGCGAAAGGAGAAAAAAATAGTGGAGGGTTATGGACAGTATAGACTCAGTGCACGTGGCAAGAAAATATGGGTGTCCAATGGGTCTGATATGGGAATGATAGAGGTGGATGAAAACCAAAAATTAGAAGACAAAATTGACCTTTCGGGCTTAATGGTTCAGTTGGATACCCGTCAAGAGTGGATGCAGATGTTTGCTGATGCATGGCGAATACAACGTGATTTTTTTTATGATCAGAATATGCATCAGCTAGATTGGACCGCGGTGCGAAAGCAATACGAACCGCTTCTCATGCGGTCTAGTACTCGTGCAGATGTTAATTATGTAATTGGCGAGCTTATCGGAGAATTGGATGCTTCGCATGCCTATCGAGGGGGAGGTGACGCTTTTGAAAAATCCAGATCATCAAATATTGGATATCTTGGTATAAATTGGGAAAAGAAAAATGGTTATTATGCCATTGGAAGTATAGTGCGCACCGCCCCGTGGGACGTAGACAATCGCTCTCCACTAGCTGAGCCTGGTTTGGAAATAAATGATGGCATGTATATTCTAGCTGTGAATGGCATGGCTTTATCAAATTTTTTAGATCCTTCTCAGGCATTTATTGGTTTGGCGGATAAAACCGTAGAACTGACCATCCATGACAAGCCTCAAATGGAGGGAAGTAAAAAGATTTTAGTGAAGACACTGAGCGATGAGACACGCTTGCGCAATCTGGCCTGGATTGAGGCTAATCGAAAATATGTGGAGCAAGCATCAGGAGGACGAATTGGTTATGTTTATGTTCCGAGTACAGGATTGGATGGTCAATATGAGTTGGTGAGGATGTTTTACGGTCAATATAAGAAAGAAGCACTTATAATTGATGAACGATTTAATAACGGAGGGCAAATTCCAGATCGATTTGTAGAATTACTACATCGAAAGCCTTTGGCATTTTGGAAAACCCGTGATGGATCTGACTGGCAATGGCCACCAGTAGCACACTTTGGGCCCAAGGCCATGCTCATCAATGGTTGGAGTGGGTCAGGCGGTGATGCATTTCCAGATTATTTTCGCAAAACTGGATTGGGCCCTCTGATAGGGACCCGGACGTGGGGAGGTTTAATCGGAATATCTGGAACGCCCGAGTTGGTAGATGGTGGTTCTGTATCAGCACCTACGTTTCGTATGTTTCATCCTGATGGGACATGGTTCCCTGAGGGTCATGGAGTAGATCCTGATATGGAGGTGTTAGAAGATTATACTGCTCTTGCAAAAGGAAAAGATGCCCAGTTGGACAAAGCAATTGAATACTTGATCCAGCAATTGCAGACCAATCCCTTCGTAAAGCCCAATGCCCCTACTGTAGAAAAACGACAATGACTTCTAGGTTACATGGGCAAAAAAAGCCCCAAGAAATTTCCTGGAGCTTTTTTAATAGCCACTGAGGGCATTTTTATTTTATTGTTGTGCATCACGCTGAGCAGTGAAGCCCAAAGACAATGTTACATCATTAGAAATCAGTTTGTCCTTAGCAGTTCCGATCAAGTCAGAGCCGTACATTATACCCCATTCTGTGCGATTGATTTTGAAATCTGGTGTTTTAGCGCGGAGGGTCTGCGCATCTGCCATGATTTCAGCATCGAAAGTAATGCTTTTTGAAACTCCTTTTAGAGTAAGGTTACCAGTGATAGTGTGAGTTACTCCTTCAACACCTGTTTTTGGAGCAACGGCTGTAATCTCAAAACTTCCGGTTGGGAACTTTTCACCTTCAAAAAAATCTCCACTTACCAAGTGACCTTCCAGATCCAACTTGCCATTTGCCTCGTCTATGTCAGTTACCAAAAGTGACTTAATGTCAAGGGTAAAAGAACCCGAAACCAATTCTGTACCAGAAGTACTCACCTTACCTTCAGATATTTTGATTTCTCCGGTATGCTGTTTTCCAACTCCGTATCCTGTCCAATAAACAACTCCCGCATCTACGGTAAAGGTATTATCACCTTCAAGAGTTTCTACAGCCTGTGCTTCACCTGTTTCAACAGTTTCTCCTTCAGGTGCCGAGGTACAAGCCAATGTTCCCAACATTGCGATACCCGCAATCATACTAAGTAAATTCTTTGTCATGTGTTTTAATTTTTGTTTTGCTTGTAACAACAAGATTTCGGTCTGGTTCAAAAAAAACACCATTTTTCATATTTAGAAAAACAACATGTGTAATTAATCTTGGAAATATCCAATTGCAGCAACATTGAACAAGTCAGT
>CAYUZA010000058.1:0-14231 GCA_964449535.1 uncultured Saprospiraceae bacterium | reverse complement strand
CTTTAATTCCCTAACTCAAGAAAATATATTTAGCATCATCGATATTGCACTGAAAGATTTGTATACCCGCTTGAACAATATGCAATATCAGCTAATATTGACAGACGAGGCGAGGAAATTTGTTGCAGAGAAAGGCTATGATCCTCAGTTTGGGGCCAGACCGTTGCATAGAGCTATCCAAAAATACCTTGAAGACCCATTGGCTGAATTTATCCTTAAAGAGTCACCTGAAAAAGATACAAAATTTGAGGCATTTTTAAATGATCAAAAAGATGGTCTAAACATAAGGCTGTTTGAAGATATCAAATCTGATCTGACAGATAAAAATTAGTAGTATAAATTAAACCAGGATGTATCTTTGCAACATAATTAACAAATTTTGATCATTAAAATTAAATTGTTTGAGTAAACCAGGCATGTCCAGAAAAGATCAGGACAAAGATAATTTCAGAGTGAACGACCAAATTAGAGTCACTCATGTTCGTTTAGTTGGAGACAATTTAGAGGAATTAACTAATCTCACAGGTCAAAAAATTGAACCTGACATCTACCCCACTCGACAAGCTTTACAGTGGGCTCAGGATTTAGAGATGGATTTAGTAGAAATATCTCCAAACGCTTCACCTCCCGTTTGTAAAATTATTGACTACAGCAAATTCCTGTACAATAAAAAGAAACGTGAGAAAGAATTAAAAGCCAAAACATCAAAAACTGTAATTAAAGAAATACGTTTTGGTCCAAATACCGACGAGCATGATTTTGAATTTAAATTGAGGCATGCTAAGAGTTTTCTTGAAGAAGGCGCAAAAGTAAAAGCATATGTGCAGTTTAAAGGTCGATCCATTGTCTTCAATGACCGAGGAGAATTGCTTTTATTAAAATTCTTAAAAGAACTGGAAGATTATGGTGCTGCGGAGAGTTTACCTAAATTAGAAGGAAGGAGAATGATTGTTATGATCGCACCGAAAAAAAGAAAATAATAAATTCGTGTAATATTGTAGTGCGAATTAGTACCTTTGCACTCGCATTTTAATAAAAGACATCAAATATGCCTAAGATTAAAACACATTCAAGCGCTAAAAAGCGTTTCAAACTAACAGGTAGCGGAAAAGTAAAACGTTTTTCAGCCAATACTTCTCACCTTATGAGAAAAAAAGGTAAAAAAGCGAAGAGGCACCTAAGAGGTTCAAGTTTGGTTTGCACTGCAGAACAAGCTAGGGCTAAAGTAATGCTAGGAATAAATTAATTCATTTTTTAACGAGGATGCAGGTCAAAGCGCTAATGCCCCTGTATCGTACTAAAAATTTTAACTATGCCACGTTCAGTAAATGCGGTAGCATCCCGCAGGAGGAGAAAAAAAATCCTTAAAGCTGCAAGGGGTTACTTTGGAGCTAGATCAAAAGTTTACACTGTTGCAAAAAATGCAGTAGACAGGGCAATGGCCTTTTCTTACAGAGACAGAAAGGCTAAAAAGCGTGTGTTCAGACGCCTTTGGATTGCCAGAATTAATGCTGGAGCACGTCTGGAGGGTACAACCTATTCCAAATTAATGCATGCTTTAAAAGAGAATAATATTGATTTGAACCGTAAAGTTTTAGCAGACCTTGCTATGAATCATTCTGAAGCCTTTAAAGCCATTGTTTCTAAAAGCAAGTAACGGTTAATTTGGCAAATATTAATAGTAATAATACTAATTATAGAAAAAAAGCAGGTCGATGAACCTGCTTTTTTTTGTCTTATCAGTACATTTTTCGGTAATATTCCTCCGCCATTCTACCTGATTCAAAGTAGTTTAACACATCATGGATTGAATTAAAACATAATTCATTCCATTTGTCCGTGTTATTATAATAAAGTGGTAAAATTTCATTTCTGATAATACTATAAAAAGATTGTCTATCAAATTCGTCGCGTTGTTCCGTTGAATAGTCATAGTTGGCTTTAGGCATTACAAAAGCATTCTCTCCATGTCTTGCAAATTCACATATCCACCCATCATCCGTAGAAAAATTGATTGCTCCATTCATGGCTGCTGTCATTCCACTCGTCCCAGAAGCCTCTCTAGTAACGATGGGTGTATTCAACCATATATCAGCTCCGTATTTTAATAATTTACTAAGTTTTAATTCGTAACCAGTAACAACAGCTATGTTAGAAATATTTTTACTTAGTCCAACTAAATGATTAAATATGTCAATGGATTGTTGATCTAATGGGTAAGGTTTTCCAGCCCAAATAACTTGTATTTTAAAATTCTGGTCACTCACCAAGGCCATAAAATTTTCAATATTTTCTGTAATAAGTGCTGGTCTTTTATATGCTGCGAATCTTCTTGCCCAGACAATTGTAAAAATGTTAGGATCAAACAATTTGCCAGTTTGATCAGCTACTTCATCAAAGAGTTGTTTTTTTAATTGTTTTTTTCTATGATGGAATCCAGCAAAATCTTTTGATTGATACATGGTCTCCAACTCTGTATCCATCCAATATTTTTTGTTTTGCGAATTTGTAATGTGTATTAACGGGCAAATAAGCTCATATTCACCCCACATTTTCCTGGAAACATCTCCATGTAATTTGGAAACAGCATTTGCTTTGCGAGAACATCTTAGTGCTGCCAAGGAATGATTGAAAATTTCATCATGAATCCCCGTCAAATTTCGAACCTCATAATGTGACAAATCACCAAAGTATCCCATTTGATCAAGAAAATGAAATAAGTGTTTTTCATTGCCCGCCTCTTCAGGAGTGTGAGTTGTAAAAACTACTTTTTCTTGGACAGCATTTTTATCCCTTAACTCTGAAAATAATTTAAATACAAGGGGTAAAGCATGAGCTTCGTTCATGTGAAATACATGAGGCTGTAAGCGAAGTGCTTTCATTAATAAATAACCTCCTATTCCAAGAACCATACACTGTGCTATCTTGGCAGCTGGGTTTGAATCATACAATTTATGACATGTTGTTCTTGCTAAAGGATCATTTTTTTCGTAATCAGTAGTCAAGAGATAAAGCGGAGCTGTACCAAAAATATCAGGATTCAAGTAATAAGCCTTAATCCATACAGGAGCTTGATGTATGGTAATTTGAAATTCAATGCCCGTATCAACCAAAAAATTATACTCTTTTCGTCTAAATTGTGGATACATGGTATTATCCTCAGCTCTTACTTGATCATAATACCCATATGACCAAAGAATACCAATCCCTATTACATTTTGTTTCAATTCGTAAGCACTCCTCATGTGACTCCCGGATAAAAATCCTAATCCACCTGAATATATTTTTAAACATTGATCAATAGCAAATTCCATGCTGAGATAAGCGACCAACTTGCTATAAACTGGATTAAAAGAATAAGGATGTTTGTGTGAGTATGAACTATTATCTTTTAACATACAATGAATTATAAAAAAGCCTTCGCGATAAAAATTAAATAATAAAACGAACTTAAAAAGCGGGATGAATAGGAGTATTACCTAATATCAATTCTAATTTTTGATGTATTTCATCGCTATAATTAAAATTAGAATTGGCTACGGAAAGTGTTTCTTCAAGCTGAGCTTCTTTACTTGCCCCTAGGATTACAGAACTAACTGACTGGTTGTGCAAACACCAAAGAATAGATAATTGGGGTAAGGTTAATCCACAATCTGCAGCAAAACCATTGAGCGATTTCACTTTTTCCAAACGTTCTTGAGTCAAATTTTTCTCCTTAAGCCAAAGAAGCTCCTTCCTTTCCAAACGACTATTGTGAACATTGCCATCGATATACTTAGAAGTCAGCAAACCAGATGCCAAAGGCGACCATATCGTTGTTCCCAATCCAACAGTTTTATAAATTTGTTTATACTCTACTTCAATTTTATCTCTATGAAACATATTGTATTGAGGCTGCTCCATTGCAGGTCCTATTAAATTAAGCGACTTTGCTACCATATGCGCCTCCATAATTTCTTGAGCTGACCATTCTGATGTTCCCCAATAAAAAATTTTACCTTGTTGAATAAGATGATTCATAGTCCAAACCACCTCTTCCATGGGTGTATTTTTGTCAGGCCTATGACAAAAGTATAAGTCAAGATACTCCACTTGTAAACGCTTAAGAGCTGCATGACAAGCCTCTATAATATGTTTTCGGCTTAAACCTCTTTGGTTTGGCAATGTACGACCATCTCCAAAAAAAACTTTACTAGAAACCAGATATGATGTTCTGTCCCAATTGGCATCCCTTAATATGCTGCCCATTACTATCTCCGATTTGCCGTTGGCATATATTTCAGCATTGTCAAAAAAATTAACGCCTGCGTCATACGCTAAATACATTAATTTTTTGGAAACATTGTCGTCTATCTGGTTTCCAAAAGTAATCCATGAACCAAAGGACAATTCGCTAATTTGTAAACCTGTTTTACCTAAGTATCTATATTTCATTGAATTTCAATTTAAGGGTAACATATAATTTAAATAAATCTAAAGCCCATAATGTTGGGGTATTCCCAATAAGCTTTTTGTGTAAATAGCGTGCAAATAAACGAAGAACTAAATAGACAATGTAATCAAACTTACCTATTTCTAGCCAACTTATTAAAGCAATACTTTTACCGAGTATAATGTTTTTTTGTTTGTATAGATTTAAAGCATTACTACAAGCTAGTGCAATTTTCTCGAGAAAAACATCAGCATACTCAAGACCTAAGTGCATAACTGGGTTGTCTACATGAATAACTGGAATTTGTAAAGAGCTGGCTTTAAGGCCAAATGCAGTATCTTCATGCCCGTATTGCTTAAAATCAGCATCAAATTTTAAAAGGTTAAATGTTGCTTTAGGTATGCAAAAATTATTAGACTGAAATCCTTTATAAGGATGAGTTGCGCGTAATGCTGGAGACTTCACCTCCCTCGCAGTTCCATATTTCCAATGCAAGAGAAACAAGGGATTTTCAGGCTTTGAATGATTATAAGTTCTACCCCCGCAAATAATAGCATCAGGATTTGCAGTTAATACTTCAAGGTATTTTAAAATAAACTGTGGATATACTGGGTATCCATCATTATCTAAAAAGAGCAACCAATCGTTTTTCGCTAACGAAGCCATATAATTTCGAATAGCTGAACGGCCGATATTTTTTTCTAGATAAATCAAATCAACATGCGGAAGATCATTCAAGTGACGTGTTATTAACTTGAATTCAATATCAGAAGAATCATCCACGACAATGATTTCAATATCGTATGGCAATTGGGAAGCCTCATCAGAGAGACTTTTAACCAATAAAGTGCAATCGAAATTATATGTTGGAATTAGTATTGAAAGCATATAATTGACTTAAAGGGCCATCGTAAACCCTTTGAAGGTACATTTGTTCTAAATTTGTAATCAAAATGTAAATGACATTACATGGACAAAGATCAAATAACAAACCTAATATCACAGGATAAAAATACAGACTCTGCGTTAAAAGAAATTGCAAATACAATATTAAATGGTCAGAGAATTTCTGTTGAACAAGGGTTACTACTCTACGAAAAAGCTGATGTTTCGTTATTAGGTATACTAGCAAATTATGTTAGAGAAAGGAAAAATGGAAACTTCACTTATTTTAATCGAAATTTTCATATTGAACCTACTAATGTTTGTTTATATACATGTACGTTTTGTTCTTATTCCAGATTAATAAAAAAAAGAACAGAGGGATGGGAATACACCTTGGAAGACATAATGAATATTGTATATAAATATGATAACCAACCTGTTACAGAAGTACACATTGTCGGTGGAGTATTGCCTCAATACGATGTAACCTTTTATGTAGATTTGTTCAAGGCCATAAAGTCCCATAGACCAGACTTACACATCAAGGCATTGACACCCGTAGAGTTCCATTATATTTTTAAGAAGGATAAAATATCATATAGAGACGGTTTAATAAAATTAAAAGAGGCTGGTTTAGATTCAGTTCCGGGAGGAGGCGCTGAAATATTTCATCCCGACATTCGTGATCAAATAGCAGGAGGTAAATGTACCGGGGAACAATGGCTTGAATTACATGAAATATGGCATTCATTAGGAGGCCGCTCCAATGCGACAATGCTTTATGGTCATATTGAAAATTATGAACACAGAATCGACCATCTTGAAAAACTAAGACAATTGCAAGATAAAACAGGTGGTTTTCAAACCTTTATTCCACTAAAGTTTAGAAATAAAGACAATGAAATGTCTCATATAGCTGAGTCAACTACTACAGAAGATTTGAGAAACTATGCCATTTCACGAATTTATCTGGATAATTTTGATCACATAAAGGCATACTGGCCAATGATTGGTAGAGAAATGGCACAATTGTCACTAGCTTTTGGAGTAGATGATATAGACGGAACCATAGACGATACTACAAAGATTTACAGCATGGCTGGGTCGGAAGAGCAGAATCCTTCTTTAAGTACCTATGAATTAGTAAATCTGATAAGGCAGGTTGGACGACACCCTATAGAAAGAGATACTCTATATAATATTCTTAAAGATTACAAGGAGGAAGAGTTCCAAGAAGATTCAGTTTTTAAAGGTTATGTTAGTCTTCCCGTAATATAGTCATCTACAATTTCTTGTATTTTAAAATCCCTACCAGTAGTTTGAATAGGGTATTAATACGGCAAAAAACGATTTAATAATTTGATTAACAAAACAATATTGCAGAAGCCATTATATAAAGTAACTGCCGTAAGTTATTTGAACACAAAGCCATTCCTTTATGGCTTGTATTCAAGTCCTTTAATAGAATATCTGGATATCGAACTTAATCCCCCCGCCATTTGCGCAGAAAAAATATCATCTGGAAAAGCGGATATAGGACTTATACCGGTTGGTGCATTACTTGATCTACCTTCTTTTGAAATTATCAGCAACTATTGTATAGGTGCGAAAGGAGAAGTCAAAACAGTTTGTGTTTTTTCGGAAGTTCCTTTAGAGCAAATTGAGACATTGATGTTGGATTATCAATCAAGAACTTCAGTAAAATTAGTTCAATTACTCTTAAATGAACACTGGAAAAAATCAGTAATTCTTCAACATGCTTCACCGGGGTACATTGAAAAAATCAAAGGAAATACCGCCGGTCTCGTGATTGGGGATAAAGCCATTGAACTTTTGTCAAAATATAAGTACACCTATGATTTGAGTCAGGAATGGTACCATTATACAGGAGGATTACCTTTCGTTTTTGCAGTTTGGGTAAGTATCAAACCTTTAGAACCATTATTTGAATCTTTATTTAATAAAGCATGCAAAGAAGGGATTGAACGCATACCAGAATTAACGAAAATAATACCTAACCCTAATACGGAATTCAGTTTAAAGAAGTATTTAGAAGAAAATATATCATACGAGTTTGATGAAGAAAAACAAGCTTCGTTAAACCAATTTCTAACTTACATTAAAAGCAATGCGAATGTACTTCAATGATTCATTTTTAAAATTAGATACGCTTGGGTTACTTAAAGAAAATAAAGTCTCTACAAAAAGTATAAAGCAAGAACTAAGGGTAAATTTAATAGATGCTTTCAAGCAAGGTAATCAAGTGTTTAAAGGTATTCACGGATTTGAACATACAGTTATCCCGGATATTGAAAGATCAATTCTTTCCAATCACAATATACTTTTGCTAGGACTTAGGGGGCAAGCAAAAACAAGGATAGCCCGATTGATGGTTCATTTGTTAGACGAATATATACCTATCATAAAAGATTCAGAATTGAATGAGGACCCATTTCATCCTATAACACAACATTCGAAATCTTTGATTAGAGAGTACGGAGATGATCTTCCCATAACCTGGTTGCACAAATCCGAAAGATTTGTGGAAAAACTCGCCACCCCGGATGTAAGTGTAGCTGATTTAATTGGAGATATTGATCCTATAAAAGCAGCAACACTGCAATTACATTATGCTGATGACCGGGTGATTCATTTTGGCATCATTCCAAGATCGAATCGATGTATTTTCGTCATCAATGAGTTACCCGACTTACAAGCTAGGATCCAAGTTTCACTTTTCAATATTCTTCAAGAAAGTGACATTCAAATAAGGGGATTCAAACTTAGACTACCTTTGGATATACAATTTGTATTTACAGCAAACCCTGAGGATTACACGAATAGAGGTAGTATTGTAACACCTCTTAAAGACAGAATAGACAGTCAAATACTAACCCATTATCCAGAAAACATACAAATTGCGAAAAAAATAACAATTCAAGAAGCCAACATTCAACCCGAACAATTAGAAGCCATTTCCATCCATCCTATATACCAAGATATGTTGGAAAGGATAGTATTCGCAGCCAGAGAAAGTGAGTTTGTAGATGATAAAAGTGGTGTATCATCAAGATTAAGTATATCCGCTTACGAAAATTTAATAAGTGCAGCGGAAAGAAGAATGCTTAAAAATAAACAATCACGTACAAGTGTTAGATTAGCAGATTTTTGGGGGGTAATACCTTCAATTACCGGAAAAATAGAACTTGTATATGAAGGAGAGCTTGAAGGTCCATACGATATTGCCATTAACCTATTGGGTATTGCCATTAGAGAAGAATTTCTTGCACACTTTCCTAATCCTGATAATAGTAAGCTGAAGGGCAAGAAAAATGAAATTTATGATCCCATTATTCAATGGTTCAATGCATCAAATACCCTTAAACTCCCTCTTGATTCCCCTGATGATTATTTTCACAATCAACTTAATTTAATTCCTTATTTAAAAGAATTAGCATTTGAATATACCGATGCTAAATCAAATGACCTGTATGTCTATATGGAATTAATTTTACATGGGTTAGCAGAGTTTAATATAATAAATAAAGAGATGCTGGATGAAGAAATTCAATTTAAGGATTATCTAGCAGATATGTTGGACAATCTAGACAACGACGAAAGCGATAATTTTGATCTAGACGACGATGATGAAGAAGATGATGATGATTTTTAAATTAAAACCTGCATATGGAAGCATTATATATTGCCATCAATTCAGAAAATATAGACAAACGAAAAATCCAGGAAGTATTACAGGTTTTAGAAACTTCAGGTGTGATTGTTTATCCAACTGATACTGTATATGGTATTTGTTGTCATATGGATGACAAAAAAGCAATAGAAAAATTGTGTAGAATTAAGAAAATTGATCCTGAAAAAGCTAAACTAACCCTAATTTGCGATTCATTTTCTATGGTTTCGCAATATTCAAAAGGTTTGGAAACAGCAAATTACCGTATGTTGAAAAGAAATACGCCTGGACCTTTTACATTTATTCTTAAAGCATCTAACAACTTGCCTTTATCTTTAGGAAAAAGAAAAACGATCGGATTTCGTATACCTAAAAATAAAATAGCAATAGCTATGGTAGAGGCATTAGGTAAACCTCTCGTTTCTCTATCTTTACATAACGAGGAGGATGATATCCAAGAATATTTTTCAGATCCAGAAGAAATTTTCCAACGGTACCACAATCAGGTTGATGCCATTGTAGATGGAGGGATGGGGCAATTAATCACTTCCGGAATTATTGATCTGTCAAATGATCACGTTGAAATTTTACGTCCCGGAATCAAGGATCTACAGTAATATAATTTTGTTTTTGAAAAGTTAAATCTAATGATTGCTTGCCAATAAAAGATACCTTTGCGTTTTATGATCACTCGGTATAGTTTATTCGTATGAGACTTTATTTATTGTTGCCTTTTATCCTTGCTCCTTTGTTATTATTTTCACAAAATAAAGCAGTTTTCAGAGGAAATATTTATGAAAAAGCCACTGCACAACCCATATCATTTGCATCTGTAATATTAGAAAATACAAAATATTATAGTGAATCTGATTTAAATGGTTTTTTTGCAATTGGGGAATTACCAGCAGGTACTTATACAGTAATTATCTCATACTTAGGTTATAAAGATCTTAAATTTGACATTACGGTCAAACCAGGCGAAATATTCTATGACCGGTTTTATTTAGAAAATCAAGATGTTGAATTAGAAACTGTAGAAATATCTGGTAAAAGGGAACAAGCCAGGTCTGAGGTATCCATCTCCAAAGTTAGCGTAACACCAAAAGAAATCAAAGCGCTACCCTCAGCGAGTGGCGACCCGGACATTGCTCAATTTTTGACTATATTACCGGGTGTAATAAGTTCTGGAGACCAGGGAGGGCAGTTATTTATCAGAGGAGGAGCACCTATACAGAATAAGATTTTATTAGATGGGATTACCATTTATAATCCTTTTCACTCTATTGGTTTCTTTTCAGTTTTCGAAACAGAAACTGTTAGAAATATAGATGTGTTGACTGGAGGTTTTAATGCCGAACACGCTGGTAGAATATCAGCAGTAGTCGATATAAAAACCAAAGATGGGAATAAAAAGAATCTGAGTGGTGTAGTTTCTGCCAGTCCTTTCCAATCTAAAATGATGCTGGAAGGTCCGATAATAAAATTTAACCCTAATTCAGGAGGCAGCACGTCTTTTATGATTAGTGGTAAACATAGTTATCTTGATAGAACTAGTCCTTATATATATCCTTATGCCACGGAAAATGCCGAAGGTTTACCTTTCGGCTTTACAGATTTATATGGCAAAGTGTCCTTTATGGCGGGAAATGGTACAAAACTCAATCTATCTGCCTTTAATTTTAATGACAGGGTAAAATATGCTAATACAGAACTAAATTGGAATACAGTAGGTGGAGGTGCCAACTTCTTGTTAATACCCTCGTCTACCAATCTGGTTATAGGTGGACAAGTCGGATATTCTGATTATGGTATTACACTCCAAGAAAAATCTACAGGTAAAAGAGAATCCGGTATTAATGGATTTAATGTCGGCCTTGATTTTACGTATTATGGTAGTGCTACAGAAATAAAATATGGTTTTGAATTAAATGGGTTCACAACTCGTCTAAACTTTAAGAATCAATTAGGAATTTCCGTAGACCAAGTAAATAACCAAACAGAATTAGGCGCATTTGTAAAACTGAGACACAAATATGGCAATTTAGTCATCGAACCTGGACTAAGGATTCAATATTATGCGAGTTTAAATAATTTTTCTCCAGAACCGCGAATAGGTGCGAAATTAAATTTGACGGACAACGTTCGTCTTAAATTTGCAGGAGGTTTATATTCTCAAAACCTAATCAGTACAGTAAATGAACAAGACATTGTTAATCTTTTTGTAGGTTTCCTTTCTGGACCAGGTGAATTCATATTTAAACCTAATAGTACCGAAAGGGCTAATCATAAATTACAAAAATCTATTCATGGATTAGCTGGAGTTGAAATAGATATTACGGATAAAATAGAATTAAATGTTGAACCTTATATTAAGCACTTTTCACAGCTTATTAATTTAAGTAGGTTTAAATTTCAACCCACCGATCCTAATTATGTAACTGAAACAGGTAACGCTTATGGCTTAGACTTTTTAGTAAAATATAATACTCCTCGTGACTATGTTTGGATCGCTTACTCCCTGGGTCGTGTAACCAGAAATGATGGAAGATCGGTATTCCCTTCAAATTTTGACAGGAGACATAATCTTAACATATTATATTCCAGGGTCATGGGTAAAAATAAAAACTGGGAAGTTAGCGGAAGGTGGAACTTTGGTTCAGGATTTCCATTTACCCTCACTCAAGGATTCTATCATAATATTAATTTCTTGAGTGATCTAGATAAAGATTATAGTACATCAAATGATGATTTATTCATTTTATACTCAGACAAAAGAAATGATGGAAGACTTTCTGCTTTTCATCGATTTGATGTTTCTCTTAAGCACATCTTGAGATTTAATAAAAATACCAGGATGGAAACAAATGCTACAGTAACCAATGTTTACAATAGGAATAATATATTTTATTTAGAGAGATTGACCAACGATAGAATTTATCAACTACCCATTTTACCTAGTTTGAGCATTTCCCTTTTCTTTTGATATAACATCTAACCGGACGTAGCAGTAATGTCTATTTTAATTGCTGTAAACAATGTTTAGTGGTATATTGTCTTAATGATGTATATTCTTTCACTACAGCTCCCTTTTTATGGATTGCTCAGTTTCGTTTCAGGAATCCGTTGAATTCCATAAAGTAAAATTAGGAATTTCTACTTTTTGCATAGGTCTTCCAGCTAAAGAGAAAATTTTACTCTTAGAGCCATATAATAATTTTAATGATCTTATTCAGGCTTTACATTTTCAAAAAGAAATCCAACAACTTCTTTTACAAACCTCTAATTTTCCGCTAGGCACTTACAGCGAATTAGATGATGAAACTACTAATGTTACAATTGAGGGTTATGTTTTACCCATTGAAAGCTTTTTATACATTCGTCAATTAATAAGAAACTTAGATTCCATCCAACGCTTTTTTACAGCTGAACGAAAAAATATTTATCCATTATGTAGTAAGGTTGTATTTCAATATCCCATCAAACGAGAATTACTTCAAGCAATAGATACCATTCTTGATGAACAAGGTGAAATAAAACCAAATGCATCGGAAGAGCTTATGCAAATCCGAAAAATAATTATAAAGAAAAACATAGAGCTTGATCAAGAATTTAGAAGATTATTGACAAAATATAGAAATGAAAACCTACTTTCAGAAAGTGGAGAATCTATGCGAAATGGTAGAAGAGTGTTTTCAGTTCCCGCAGAATATAAAAGAAAAATAAGTGGAATCATTCATGATGAATCTGCTACAGGAAAGACTGTTTTTATCGAGCCTGATGCCCTCATTCAAATCAATAATGAAATTTTTTCATTACAAATAGAAGAGAAAAAAGAAATATATAAAATACTAAAAAACACTTCTACCCTATTCAGATACGAGCTAGAATACCTGCAAAATATACTGGAAATACTAAGTAAATTAGATACCCATATAAGCATACAGAAATATGCAAATCAATACAAGGGAACAATACCTTTAGTCGTAAATAAACCTGAATTCAAATGGTTTAAGGCTTTTCACCCACTGCTTTATTTAAAAAATTTACACACCGGACAACAAACAGTTCCTTTTGAATTTGACTTACATAAACCAAACAAAATAGTTTTATTAAGTGGTCCAAACGCTGGGGGAAAATCCATTACCATGAAAGCTGTAGGATTGCTTCAAATTATGGTGCAAGCGGGAATACCTGCACCTGTATTGGATTATTCTACCTTTGGCTTTTTTACAAAATTTTATTCGGACATTGGTGATAAACAATCGATTGAAGATGACTTAAGTACCTATAGCTCGCACTTGAAAAATGTTGCCAATATAGTTCAACAGGCTGATGAAAATACCATAATTTTATTTGATGAATTTGGAGGTGGTACTGATCCAAAAATTGGAGGAGCTATTGCTGAATCGATTATGATCCAATTAAATCGGCAAGGAGCATGGGGAGTCATTACTACGCATTATTCAAATTTAAAATTAGCGGCATTCAAAGAAAAAGGTCTTGTAAATGGAGCAATGCAATTTGATAAAGATAGTTTAAAGCCAACTTATCAATTTCATATTGGAAAACCAGGAAGTTCTTATGCATTTGAAATTGCCCGAAAAAGTGGTTTACCGGAAAAATTACTTCAATATGCTAAGAAAAAAAGTATAGAAAAAGAGAGTCAGGTAGACGATATGCTGATAGATATTCAAACCGACAAGCAAGTTTTGGAAAATAAAATCCAGGAATTGAAAGATAAGGAAAAGGCTATGTTGTCTATGATGAACAATTTAGAACAAGCCAGGAGAGATCTAGAAATACGTCGTAAAAAATGGAAACTAGAGGTAAAGGAAAACCAAGCGCAACAAAATGAACGAGAAATCAAACGCTTGGAAGAAACCTTGAAAGAATGGAGGAAGAATGCAAACCAAGAAATACTTGAAAAAGAAATTAAAGAAAAGAAAGCAAAAAGATCAATTCTCACGGAAGAAGTAAAAAAGATTCAGGAAGAAGTTTTTCAACCAAATAATAACGGTGAAGGGAGTGAAATAGAAGTTGGTTCCTATGTAAAAATGCTACGAGGCGATACTTCAGGCATTGTATTGGCGCTTCAAGGAAAAAATGCAATAGTAGAAATTGGAGAAATGAGAGTTAAAATTGCCTTGAAAGATCTAGAAAGTATAAATCCACCTATAATTTCAAAACAGAAAAAATCAATCCATATTGATACATCAACTAACC
>CAYUZA010000057.1:0-14322 GCA_964449535.1 uncultured Saprospiraceae bacterium | reverse complement strand
ATCGATGCGAACCATATCTCCCTGATTGATAAACAATGGGACACGCACCTCCGCCCCTGAGTCTATAGTGGCTGGTTTGCTCGCATTTGTTGCTGTATCACCTCTCACACCAGGCTCTGTATATGTCACCTCATAATTAAAACTCGAAGGTAATTCGACAGTCAACGGCTGATTGGCATCCGCATCGTAGATCACATCCACATTCATTCCCTCTTTGAGAAAGCGCGCGTTATCAATCATGTTGGCGTTTATAGACACTTGATCATACGTCTCATTGTCCATAAAATTAAATCCAGACTCATCTTCATACAAATATTGATATTGCTTGCGCTCAACTCGCACAATTTCGATTTTGTGTCCTGATGGAAAAGTATTGTCTAAAACTTTACCAGTGGTAAGACTTTTTAGCTTGGTTCTCACAAAAGCTGCCCCTTTTCCGGGTTTCACATGTAAAAACTCTACCACCTTGAAAATGTCGTGATTGTGCCTAATGCACAAACCATTCTTGATCTCTGATGTACTTGCCATAAAGGTTAGTTGCTTTAAAATTTAGCGCAAAAATAATAGAAATCAGGAATTATATGCCCATCTAAGCAGAATTGCTCCCCAAGTGAAGCCTCCACCAAAAGCAGCCAACACTACATAATCTCCTTTTTTGAGCTGAGATTCCCATTCCCAAAGACAAAGCGGTATTGTACCAGATGTAGTGTTTCCGTATTTTTCAATATTGTTCATTACCTTATTCAAAGGGAAATCTAATGCTTCCGCCACAGAATTAATTATGCGCAAATTAGCCTGATGAGGCACCACCCAACTGATATCATCTTTTGTAAGTCCATTGCGCTGTATAACCTTTTCTATAGATGAAGACATCCCTTTAACAGCATATTTAAATACTGTACGCCCCTCTTGATACACATAATGCATACGATTTTGAACCGTTTCTATGCTAGGGGGCAACAATGACCCTCCCGCTTTCATATGCAAATAATGCCTACCAGAGCCATCTCCATGCAAATCTGCATCAATTAATCCCATACCTTCGTAATTGGGCTCCAATAACACCGCTCCCCCACCGTCACCAAAGATAACACATGTTGTGCGATCTGTGTAGTCCACTATCGAAGACATCTTATCCAGACCCACCACAATTATTTTTTTATAAGCGCCAGATTCAATCATCCGAGCAGCCACATTTAATGAAAACAAAAAGCCAGAACAAGCAGCATTAATATCAAAACCATATGCATTACGGATTCCAACCTTATCACAAATCACATTGGCAGTATCAGGAAAGACATAATCACCTGTCACAGTGGCACATATTAAAACCTCTATATCGTCTGGTGATGTACCTGTCTTTTCCAACAATCCACTAACCATAGGGACACCCATCTCCGAAGCCCCTTTCATTTCGCCTTTCAAAATATGACGCTCCTTAATACCGGTGCGAGAGTAAATCCACTCATCCGTAGTGTCTACCATCTTCTCTAAGTCAGCATTCGTCAGCAAATCCTCAGGAACATAGCCTTGAATACCAGTTATGGCAGCATGAATCTTAGCACTCATTGTTTGCTTTTTAAAATGACAAAGGTACGACTTGCATCCCATTCCATGGTATGGACCGCGTTAATTATTACAATTTCAACCAATTCAAATATTCTATCCCCTCTCCCTTCTAAAAAAACAAAATTAATCACTAGAAAATGGCAAGTTGGTACATTTCTCAAAAAATCGTATATTCCCAATATTTATATGTATCCGTTTTGTTAACTTTGTGTAACAATAGTTTGTTGGCTATTTAAATTTGTTGAAATGAAGGCACAGTTTTTCGGGTTATTTATTCTCTCTTACAGTTTTATTTTTATAACTACCAGTCCTTTGTCCGGACAAACTCTGCCATTTACCAAAGGCAATCTGGCCCAAGTAAAAAGTAAATCCCAAACAGAGGGCAAATTACATTTCGCTTATTTTTATACAGATTGGTGTTTGCCTTGCAAGTGGATGGAGGATAATACTTTTAAAGATGCCGAGTTAATCCAGTTTGTTCAACAAAATTACCTGGCAGTTAAGCTCAATATTGATGACAAGGATGGGCAGCAGATGCGCGAACAATTTGATGTTGAATTTCTTCCTACGTTAATTATATTCAACCAATCTGGTGACATTGTTGAAAAATTTGAAGAATCCCTTACTCCCAGTCGAATGCTCGAAGCGCTCAAAAAACAAAGACTCAATATGGCAGGAGCCTCTGTAAAATTGCCGCCTTTGAAAAAATCAACTGTTCCAGTCACTGAAAAACAATCTGAAACACCAAAAGAAGAAAAAACAGTGCCAATAAGCCGTGAGGAATCTAAAACCCCTCCAATCCAACCCATTATAGAGGCAAAAAAAGAGACCAACGCTCCTGCTAATCCATCTGAGCAAACGGCGGTGCCCCCAGCACCAAAAGAACCATCTTCACCTGTAGTACCCACACCTTCAACTACCGAAAAACCCAAAGTAACACAAAATATTGAGACGATAACCACCTCAAAACCCGATCAGACTGCACCCGCCGAAACGGGGGCATTTAGAAGTTCTGCACCCACCTCTGAAAATATATTTTACGCTGTTCAAGTAGGTACTTACACGCGTTTTGAAAATGCGGATGCCCGACGCAAAGAATTGAAGTTAATCTATGGAGAAGGAGTGCACATTAAAATAGACAACTCAGGGAATGAGACCATTTACAGGGTAATGGTTGGAAGATACAAAGAACCTAATGATGCCAGAGAAGTTGTTGAGCACCTAAAAAATCAAAATATCGATGGGTTCGTAAAAGAAATAACGATAGATTAATGGGGCTAACGTTATTTATAAATATTGGAAAAATACTCCAATACCGCCCTTGGAGCAACGGTTTTTTGAGAGGTAATGAAATGTCAGAGTTACCATCTATGGATCAAGCATGGATGCTAATTTTTGAAAATAAGGTTGTAGACTTGGGACCGATGAACCATTGTCCTTCGATTCCTGATGCTAAAATCATAGATTTTGCAAACGACTGGATGTTGCCCGGGTTCGTAGATTCTCATACTCACATTGTTTTTGCAGCCAGCCGGTCTACAGAATTTGTACAACGGATCCAAGGCAAAACTTATGAGGAAATTGCTGCATCAGGTGGAGGTATTTTAAATTCTGCTCAAACGCTATCAAAGACCTCTGAGGAATTATTACTGGAAAGCGCATGGAACAGACTGCAGGAAGTATCTCGCACAGGAACAGTAGCCATTGAAATAAAAAGCGGATATGGTCTAAATCCTGAAAGTGAGTACAAAATGCTACGCGTTGTACGAACTCTCAAAGGTATGTGGCCCGGAAGTATAAAAGCAACTTTTCTGGGGGCACATGCCATCCCGGCCGAATTCAAACAAAACAGAGAGGGATATATACGACAGTTGACGGAGGAAATGATTCCTTACGTGGCAGGAGAAGGATTGGCTGATTATTGTGATGTGTTTTGTGACCATGGTTTTTTTACACCTGCTGAAACAGATACCTTACTGCAAACTGCTGCCAAATACGGTCTAAAACCCAAGATTCATGCGAATGAGCTTGGGATTAGCGGCGGGGTACAGGCAGGCATTAGAAACCACGCGATAAGTGTAGACCATTTGGAATGTGTCGGAAATGATGAATTAGAGGCACTAAAAAATTCTAAGACCATAGCCACCTTGCTGCCCAATACCTCCTTCTTTTTAGGGATTCCCTATGCACCTGCAAGGCAAATGATTGATTATGGACTTGGGGTTGCTTTAGCTTCAGATTACAATCCTGGTTCTGCACCTGGGGGAAGCATGTTATTCATCATCTCCCAGGGTTGTATTAAAATGAAAATGCTGCCCGAAGAGGCCATAAATGCAGTTACCATCAATGCTGCCTATGCATTAGAATTAGAAAACGATTTCGGCTCCATTGCTCCAGGAAAAAATGCTAGTTTCATTAGAATTCCGGCCTTAGATCACCTGGCTGAGTTACCCTACTACTTTAACCGTAACCCCATTAAGGAAG
This sequence comes from uncultured Saprospiraceae bacterium, assembly GCA_964449535.1. GTDB lineage: Bacteria > Bacteroidota > Bacteroidia > Chitinophagales > Saprospiraceae > SLDF01. The sequence continues at coordinate 10,269 of CAYUZA010000057.1, read as the reverse complement.
TCTGGATTCAAGGAAATTCTTTTTCATAATGATTGCATTCCGAATCCTAACAAAATAAGGGCATTCCGGTCAACACTATTTTATTTGATATCAGATAAAAATTGAATTTGCAAATTCCCAATCAATCTGTATTTTTGAACGTTTTTATCTAAAATTACGTTAGTTTTAATTGTTTTCTTTGTTAGTTTTCTTTCCGGTATAACTAATTTATTATGAACTTAAGCTCTCGGCATTGGATTTTATTTTTTGTGGCAGCGGCTATATTAATAAATGGCTGCCGTAAAGATTCTTCTATTGACGGTGTCGAAAAAGTAGATCTTGACCATATTGCCTACTCACCCACAGCTCATAACATCTTGGTGCCCCCGCAATACCCCCGGATGCAAATACCCACAGATAACCCAACTACCAAGGAAGGAGTTGCTCTTGGCCGTTTTTTGTTCTATGACCCCATACTATCTTTGGATTCAACGATATCTTGCGGATCTTGCCACCGCCAGGAATTAGCATTTACAGATGGTGGTGCAGTGAGTGTGGGCATTGACGGTAAGAAGGGAAATCGTAGCGCCATGTCTTTGGTAAATATAGGCCTGGTAGATAATGGGCTATTTTGGGACGGAAGGGTTAAAACCTTAGAAGAACAGGCTTTACACCCTATAGTTGATCCCGTTGAGATGAATGAAACCTTACCCCGCGTATTAAAAAAGCTACGTTCAAGTCCTTTTTATCAAGAAAAATTTCGCAAAGCTTTTGGCATAAAAAACAATCTGGAAATAAACGAAAGTCATATAGGAAAAGCATTAGCTCAATTTCAACGGACTATTCTCTCCTTTGATTCAAAATTTGATCGGTATACCCGCAACGAAGATTTCCTGGAAGATGATGAATTAGACGGCTATGTCCTTTTCTTTTTTGAAAAGACTCCAATAGGGGGCGTGGATGCAGAATGCTCTCACTGTCACACGGTTGGATTGTTTACGGGAGATTATCGCCACAATGGTTTATTAACTGATGCAGAAGGTGATCAAAATCCTGGTCGGTTCAAAGTGACTGGAAATCCTTCGGACAAAGGTAAATTTCGCTCCGTATCCCTTCGAAATATTGCCCTCACTGCCCCGTATATGCACGATGGAAGACTTACTACCCTGGAAGATGTTTTGGATCACTATGGATCGGGAGGTAAAGTTGCCAAAAACAAGGACCCTTTAGTAGCCAATATTGCAGATGCGCAATTGACCAACCGTCAAAAAGAAAAGATAATTGCCTTCTTAAATACCCTCACCGATCATTCATTGCTTACAAATCCAGAGCTGTCAAATCCTTTTGAATAATATACCCGCTATGGATATATTACATCACTTGCAATCTATAGTTGGTTCTGATTATGCCATTGAAGGACATCTGGCAGATAGGCGATATGGGTCTGATGAAACGGAAGATTTGTACTTCTCCCCTCAATGGGTTTGCAAACCTTCGAATACACAAGAGGTTAGTGCCGTACTTTCCCTGGCTTTTGAGCATCGTATACCTGTCACCACCCGAGGTGGAGGCACGGGACTAGCAGGAGGTGCATTACCAGTAGAAGGCGGAATTGTACTTTCAATGGAACGTATGAACCAAATCCTGCATATCGATGAAGAAAATCTTCAGGTGACGGTTCAACCGGGCGTAATTACAGAAGTATTACAAGATACACTAAAAGCCAGAGGACTATATTATCCGCCTGATCCTTCAAGCAGAGGTATTTCGTACATAGGAGGCAATGTTTCTACTAATGCTGGAGGGCCGCGCGCTGTAAAATATGGCGTTGTACGCGACTATGTGCTCAATTTGGAGGTTGTGTTGGCAGATGGCAGTGTGATCCAAACCGGTGCCAATACCCTAAAAAATTCCACATCATATAATCTCACACAATTAATGGTAGGATCTGAAGGCACGTTGGGTGTAATTACCCAAATTGTGCTTAAACTCATACCCCATCCCGTTTTTCAACTTTTGTTGTTGGTCCCTTTCAATAATCCGGTAAATGCTTGCGCGGCAGTTTCTGCTATTTTCAAAGCTGGCATCACTCCATCAGCGCTTGAGTTTATGGAACGAGACGCCATTGCCTGGTCAAAAGAATACCTCGGACACCCTCCCTTGGAAGAGACAGACGAGACTCAGGCTCACTTGCTTATAGAATTAGATGGATTTCACGAAGCTCCTCTATATTAGGACATTGAAAAAATAAACCGAGTTGTACAACATTTTAATGCCGGGGAGATCTTGTTTGCAGATGATGAGGCTACTAAAAAAGAGCTGTGGGCTCTACGGCGACATGTGGCTCATGCTGTGAAAACCAATTCTGTCTATAAAGAAGAAGACACGGTAGTCCCCCGGGCGAAACTTCCAGAGCTACTTGCCAAGGTTAAGGAACTTGGAAAATTATATGGGTTCAGGTCTGTCTGCTACGGACATGCAGGAGATGGTAACTTACATGTGAATATCTTGAGGGATTCACTGGATGAGCACACATGGTCAATTTTGCTCCCTAAAGCTATTCGACAACTTTTTGAATATGTGCATGAGCTTGGCGGAACACTATCAGGGGAACACGGAGTCGGGTATGTGCAAAAAGAATATCTCGATGCTGTTTTTTCACCTGTTGAAATTAACTTAAGACGGCAAATAAAAAAAGCATTTGATCCCCGGGAAATCCTTAATCCGAGCAAATTATTTCCCAATTCTTGACTCACATTGAGTAAAAATTGCTTTTCCCCTCACCAAAGATTATATTTTTTTTCGGACAAACATTCCTCTTTGATTAGCTAAATCAAGCACTTTAACATCATTTTATAAAAATAAATTATATCTTAAATACTAATAATCAATATTTTTAGTCAAATGCCTGTTTCACATATAATTTATTTTAATATGACAATGCTCTTTTTTTGTTATTGTACAGCGAGGAGAATCGTCGGATTATTGTATCGTGGATGTAGCTAAAGTGCTTTACACACCACCATAAGTTTGTTTTTGAGATATGTTCATGGGATTATAAAATGTAAGGGAGAGTCGCAAACGTACGATTCTCCCACTTCTTCAAAAGTGAAATCATCATAAGCGATATACATAAGTTTTGATTAGATATGTTCATGGGATTATAATTTGTAAAAAGAGTCATAATGAAAGCATTATGACTCTTTTTTTTTAGTGTTTTAGGTCATAGAATTTTGCGCAGACTTTGGTGTATTTTTGTGGTATGGATTCATACAAAATTAAAGAAATATACTATACACTTCAAGGCGAAGGCAATCAGACAGGCAGAGCAGCTGTTTTTTGCCGCTTTTCAGGATGCAATTTGTGGTCAGGTCGGGAAGAAGACAGGGAAACTGCCATATGTACATTTTGTGATACCGACTTTAGGGGTACTGATGGTGTTTTGGGAGGCCGATATACTGCCACCAAATTGGCAGATACGATTGCTTCGCTTTGGCCAATGCAGCAACAAGGCAAGCCTTACGTAGTACTTACAGGGGGTGAACCTATGCTACAAGTGGACGAAACCCTTATAGATGCTCTGCACCTTGCAGGGTTTGAAGTAGCCATTGAAACCAATGGTACCATTCCAGTACCCAGTAGTATCGATTGGATTTGTGTCAGTCCTAAAAACAATGCACCACTGCAACAACTTCATGGCCATGAATTAAAACTGGTTTACCCTCAGCCCTCAGCCATGCCGGACCAATTTAAGAACCTATCCTTTGCACATTATTATTTGCAACCTATGGATGGTCCAGAATTGGAGAAAAACACCCTTAAGACGATACAATATTGCCAACAGCACCCACAGTGGAAACTAAGTATCCAGGCTCACAAGTGGCTTAATATACCTTAAATAGTCGCTCTATTAATAAGTAGCAGATAGGTATCTTTCCATAAATGCGACATAAACCTCATCTTCTTTTAATACCTCAGGGTTGCCGACTAAAACCAAATGTTGTCTCGCTCTCGTAAGAGCGACGTTAAGTTTTCTGTCTACACCATCAGCAGATCTGGAAACCAACTGGGCTAATTGTCTGGTATTGTTGACGCATAAGGATACCAGTATTATATCACGAGCCCCTCCTTGAAATCGCTCTACCGTATCAATTTGTATCCCAACCAAGGGAATATTGGCCCTTATAATAGCCTGCCGTATAGCAGCAATCTGAGCGCGAAATGGTGTTATGATACCAAACGTCATACGGTTCACCCCATAACTTTCCTGAAAATAACGCAACATGGCAACCATCAAATCCGCCTCGCCAAGATTTGTCCTTGGACTAAGCGGATCAGGTTCGGCAAGTTTAGGGATAAATAATACTCGTTTTAAAGACAGTTCTTGCGGTAAACCATACGAAAGAGGTGAAACTAATGATTTAGGCAAAGGTGCTGTTTGAAAATGATCTATATCTGTACCTGGTAATATTTGTAAGGCACTTTTATAAAATAAATGATTGGGAAACTCCATGATATCCTGATGCATGCGTCCTTGAAAACTAAGTTGCATACAACCCCAGTCCCATCCCTTTATTCTATATTGTCGTAAAAGACGCTCAAATAATGAATCACGCATATTTTCAAATCCCAGCGAACGCACCCCTTCATCTCGCCATATCGTTTCTTGGGCTGGTTGCACCATTACCGCAGGTAATTGTAGGTGATCTCCAATAAGCAGTGACTTCTCAAATCGCGCCAATAAGCCCGCCATAGCGGGCTCCAAAATCTGTGAGGCTTCGTCTACAATGAGACGATCAAAGGACATCAAATTCAATAATTCGGACTTACCCTGAATAGAAGCTACTGTACCTACTACAAGCCTTGTTTTTTTAAATATTTCAAGAAGACCCGCACGACCCTGGCTTTCTTTAGCAAGCACATCCATCAATCGATGTTGATGTTCTGGAGCAGTGCCAAAACGAGAGCCAATGCGGATATATTCTGCTGCGCCGGGGTGGTTTATAAAGCTCAGCGTTTCACATATCTCATCGACAGCGCGATTGGTATAGGCTACAACCAATACATTTTCGACTGTTTGCTCCAGTAAATAACGGATGACATGGTGCAATACTTTGCTCGTCTTACCAGTGCCAGGTGGCCCCCACAATAAAGCTATATCCTGCGACTTGATTATATTGGTACAAACGCGCTGTTGCTCAACTGTTAAGTCATCAGCATTTAACCTCACATCTATATCAAGTGGCTCACGGGGAGGAACTAATCCTAGAATACGTTGTCGTTTTTCCGGAGTTGCCGACGCCCATTCATAAAGACCTCTGCTACTTCCAAGAAAAGAACTGTCCAACCAGTCCGGTTCTAAGTTCCATAAGGGATAATTATTGAAAAATTGGTCATTGCTTTGTCTGGCTCTCAAACGTAACCACAAACCCTCTTCATCCATTGAGGCAATGCTGCATTTAACCAGTTGATCTCTTTCTGGTGCCTTTCCTGCTACATGTGGATACAAGACCACGATATCACCAGTTCTAAAATTGGCAAGGTCATTGGTATTGTCAGTTCGCACCATCCTGAGCATTGGATCCTCTTGCATACTAAAATTGAGCATAACCCGCAATTGTTGCATGATCTCAAAGGACTCTTCTTTTTCAGTAAGACCTTTTTGCCAAAGAGCGGCTTGTCCTTCCTGTCCCTCCCGACCAGAGCGCCCTATTTTTGCCAATCGTTGCTCGCGGGCGATCATACCTGCTAAACCTCGGAAATATTTTTTCTCTAAGTCACTCAAGCTTCCGAACACTCTTTCGAAACGCATCAAATCCTCCAATGCAAATCCATAAATACCAGGGTAATCTTGTACCCTAAGGCGTGCAAATAAGCACGCATCAGTTAGAGTAGTATCACTTTGAGCACATAGCTGAAACTCAATGCCTATCAGTTGGTTACGCACCTGTAAGGCTTCCATTTGCTGGGTTCTGATCACAGGCGCATATCTCAAAGGATGCTCGTAATCAACAGAATACAAAATATAGGCTATACTGCGAAAAGCTTCAGGATAAACTGCATGAATCAACAAATCATACAGTAGCGTTTGAAAATAATGTGCATCGGACAAACCATATTTATTAGGACGGAATGGCTTTCCACTTTTCAACTCCACGATGACCGTTTGCTCTTTATTTCTGTAAAATAAATCCAATCGCCCTTGTAACCCAAGCTCAACTGCATAAAAACTGGGCTCCACCAGCGACTTGTCGCGTTCAATTTTCAATCGGGGAAATTCTTCATTAATTTGCCGATAAAGTGTCGCAAAGTGAGGCTTTAATTTTTCAAGAAATCGTTTTAGTTCACCATCTGACATACCCACAAAAGCAAGCGGAAATTCCTTAAACAAGCGGGAACAAGCTTCCCTAAAATGTAAACCAGGATGTTGGATAAGTTCGTCCAAGAAATAATTGGCAATATTTCCTATTAATATGGCTTCTGACTGGGCGGCTGGCATGTATTTACGCAATAAAAACTGAAGGGAAGCCAAATGTGGTTGTGCTGCCGCCTCAGACAGACTACTTACATCAATCAAATAATCTGGAACCAATACAAAACCTGAGGGGATCCATTGTCCGTGCTCATCCTCCTCGATATCCAGCAATGAAACACCTGAAGGAAGCGGAATTACGTCCCCCAATAAATGTATAGATTCATTAAATAAATCATTTTTACCCGTTACGTTAAAAAGCACCCTTTTCTCCTCTTCTCCTCCTTCTGGCAAAAACTCTAAATAAAAATTCACCTTGTCTACTTTCGTAACAGCCCCTTTTACTATCCCTTTTTTAATAAATTGACTTGTATCGTTGGCAGAATAGGTTTTATAAGGAGGAAGTTTGCCTTCCATTTCTACCGGAAGGTTTATTTTATATACATGCCTGAGCAGATCTATACCTGCCCAAATAAGTAAAGATATCTTTTCCTCCTCTACAAGGCTGCCGTCATCTCGGTGCTTTCGTAAAAAGTGTAACGTGAATACTGAGCGATGCGGCAACCTAAGGGCCGAGCCTATATAGGCAATTCGGGTAAAGGGTGTAAAAAATGTTAAGCCACTGGCATCTGTGATTTCATCTATAATGCGCTGTAAAGCTTGAAAAAGCATAGATGACTTTTCCCTGGCATCTGTGTTAGAAGCAAGGGCTACTTTCACATAATTATGCAGAAGCATCTGCCCATACATTGGGTCGTAAACGTTTGGCATTTATAAGGTTATTAACTTGTAAATATATCATTTTTATACCAGATTACCACAAAATTTGTAAAATTTATTACCATTTAATAACTAAGCGGTCTACCAATAATACCTTACAATTGAATGGCATCATTAGTGCTCGAAATAAAGCCTACACCAAACCATCAGCTTTCCTAAGGTATCCGAAACAAAAAGCTTGTCCTGATTTAATGAAAATGAATAAATCTAGTACTTTTGAGGATAATGGACACCTTAGATCATATCACTATCGCCCTCAACCAGCAAGACTTGTTTTGGATGAACATCTGTCTGGCATTTCTCATGTTTGGGGTAGCACTTGACATATCAGTTTCAGATTTTACCACCTTAATAAAACAACCCAAAGCAGTATTAACTGGACTGGCAGCACAGCTTTTGCTTCTGCCGGCATTAACCCTTTTATTAATAATAGCCTGGAGACCGCATCCGGGGTTGGCTTTGGGGATGTTACTGGTAGCCTCTTGCCCCGGTGGAAATGTTTCCAACTTTTTAGTACACCTTATGGGGGGCAATAGGGCACTCAGTGTAACCTTAACTTCAATTTCTACGATCATATCTTTCGCTTATACCCCAGCTAGCTTGTGGTTTTGGGGATCATTGTACCCGCCAACTGCAGATATTTTGCGACAATTTTCAATTTCTATTTCTGCACTGCTAAGCATCCTTTCCCAACTGATTGTATTGCCTCTGCTAATTGGAATGACATTAAATTACTTTGCCGGATACAAATTGATGCTATTTAAAAAATGGATAAGAATAACTTCAATGACGCTATTTGCAGGTCTCATTGTGGTTGCTCTGTTCGCCAATAGCCGGCAAATTGGCCAATATCTGCATTTAGTTTTCATTTTGGTACTTGTGCACAATGCCCTGGCTATTTTTTCAGGATGGGGCTTCAGTCGTATTCTCAAACTTTCAGATAAAGATCAGAGAACGATAGCAATCGAAACTGGCATTCAAAATTCCGGGCTTGGCCTGATCATTATTATGAATTTCTATGATGGTATGGGAGCCATGCTAATAGTTGCAGCCTGGTGGGGCATTTGGCATCTGATATCAGGAACCATAATTGCCTGGTGGTGGGGAAGAAACACCAAGGCCCAACATGAACGAATAAATAAGTTACGATAAATGAATTCCGAAAAGCTCAAATCATCAGTGTTGTAGTTTCTGCCGTCTGCTGCCGTTAGTTTTAATTGGGTAGTTACATTAATCGTTTCGGGGCTTTGCAATGGTGGCGATTTTCACCACTAAACTTCAATCAATAATAGCGCAGTTGCTCAACTATAAAAACTATTTTCATCTAGGATATGGCTGAGTAGTTTCACTCAATTCCTCAAGATTCCCAAATACCCTACTGAACCTATCGCGCCCTTTACAAATATACAATATAATAGGTAACGGCGTACTCTTGATGACTTGCTTTTCATTTGTCCAAAATAATTAGCATGACGCCTTAACCTGCCATTATTTATTCGTAAAATCCCATATATTTGAGTTGACTTCTTAAGTTGTTTGTCAACTCTTAATTCATCCAAAACAATTCGAAAATGATTTATTTAAAAAGAATTTTCGGCTGTTTACTGCTTGTAAGTAGCTTCCTTTCTATATACGGACAATCCAAAAAACCTTTGGATTACCTAGATATTTTCGAAATACAGTACGTTTCCGAGCCACACATATCACCTGATGGCCAGCAAATTGTATATCTTCGAAATGGCTTTGACATACAAACTGATCGAAAATACAGTCAAATTTGGTGGTGTGATGCAGAAGGGAAAGAGCATAAGCCATTGACATTGATACGTCAGACATATGGATCCTTAACTTGGTCTCCGGACAGTAAAAAAATTGCCTTTACTGCTCGCAGTGAGGAAGGCAAATCACAAATTCAAATTTGTTGGCCAGCTACGGGGGCACAAGCAGCAATTGCGCAGATGGAAAATTCACCTGAGCATCTAAGCTGGTCACCGGATGGACAATGGCTGGTATTTGCTCGATTTACACCAGCTCCGGCAGCCACCCTTGGCAAGCAGCCTGCACCTCCTAAAGATGCTAAATGGGCGCCTCCAGCTCGCATTATTGACCAAATTAAGTTTCGTGCCGACGGCAATTTTGGCTTTGTGGAACCGGGATTTGTGCACCTTTTCAGGATTTCAGTGATGGGAGGAGCTCCCCAGCAATTGACTTCAGGCAATTTTAATCATGGGAAACCCCAATGGACTCCTGATAGCAAAGCAATAATTTTTGCGGCCAATCGCGAAGAAAATCCCGAATTGAATCCAAAGAATACCCACCTCTATGAGTTAACTATAAGTGATTTATCCATTCGAAAAATAACTTCAGGCAAAGGCCCTCATGAACAGCCTGCGCTCTCCCCCGATGGTCAAACTATAGCTTTTACTGGATTTGAGGACCGCTTTGTTGGATACCAAATGAGTCATTTATTCACCATACAGCGTGACGGTTCCAGTAAAAAGAAAATCAACCATAGCCTGGACGCCGATCTTCAAGATATTCAATGGGCAGCAGATGGAAAAAGCCTCTTTGCCGCATTTGAGCGAGAAGGAAAACGTCAGCTCGCAAACATCTCTCCAGACGGAAAATCTGTCAATATTGCACAAGATCTCGGCGGTACTGCTTTTGGAAGGCCATACACATCTGGTAGTTACGATATTGCAGAAAATGGCCGTTTTGTATACACCCAGTCATACCCTCATCAACCGGCAGAACTAGCCATGGGACAGTACCCCGGTATGGCAAAAATCAAAAAGCTTACCTCCTTAAATGATCTTTTTTTCAAAAGCATTGCTTTGGGCAAGGTTGAAGAAATAAGGTATCCATCCCGATTTGACCAGCAAGAAATACAGGGCTGGATTGTATTTCCACCGAATTATGATCCTGCTAAAAAATATCCCCTTATCCTTGAAATTCACGGTGGACCCTATTTATCGTATGGACCGCATTTTACCCCTGAAATTCAACTCATGGCGAGTAAGGGTTATGTAGTTTTGTAT
>CAYUZA010000056.1:2170-14350 GCA_964449535.1 uncultured Saprospiraceae bacterium | reverse complement strand
TAAATTAGTCAATTGTTTTCCTGTTAATTTATCAGTTAATTTTATGGAATAAATTCCAGTAGGAAGTCCATAGAATGTCAAAGGCTTACCAACTCCATTTTCAAAAAATAGCTGTCCTGTGCCACATGCCCTTCCCAGCATATCTAGAATTTGAAAGTTTGCGTGTATGTTTTCTGAGCTGCTTACAAACAGTTGAAGTTCAGACTCTACTGGATTTGGAATAATTTTAAATGATAGTAAATTTGGAATAAATGCTAAAATTGGAGAGTAAAATTTATCACCTTCTTCATTAAACCATATAAGCTGATAATACATTATTGTGTTGATGGAAGCATCATCCGTGTAATCAAAATCCTGAGTCCCAGAACCCAATGCTATATCTTTTAAAATTTTCCAATTTTTCAAATCCAGACTTCGAACAAGGTGCAGTGGCTGGTTGTCATATGCTGCCTGAATTCGCCACGTTAATTTTACCAAATTCTTGGAGTCATCTATCAATTGAAAATTGATTAATTGTGCGGGTAAATAGCCAACGGCTTCTTCTACAGCTTCCAATGCGTCAATGATTCCATAGCCAAAACTATTATTCGGAATTTCAGAGCCGGGTATTCCGTTGCAAGTTTGATTAATGGTGGCGGGGATGGCGGTCTGTTCAAGGATGTCTTCAATGGTTTCTACTTCTCCAATAAGATTAGGGTTGGCAGAAAGCATAAGTGCAACAACCCCTGCTACATGAGGACCTGCCATACTTGTTCCGCTGTAACTTGCGTATCCATTATTTCGAATTGCTGAACGTACAGCAACACCAGGAGCCGTTACATTGGGTTTTAGCACACCATTAAATCCTGATGAACCTCTGCTTGAAAAGGAAGCAAGGTCACCACTAGAGTTACTTGCTCCGATACTAAAACTCTCCGTATAAAATGCTGGTGGAGCTGTAGTAGTATTGCAATTTGGACCACTGTTGCCATTAGATACAATTACCACAATTCCAGCAGATTTAAGGCTTACAATTACTTCACGCATGGCTTCAAAATTGGAATTGTCACATCCTTCCGACAATGGGCAAGACCAAGAATTATTGATTACATGAGGCGCCATGGAAGGATCTGGATTTTGTCCGTTTAAATCTGTTGGTTCAAGAAACCATTCAAAACATTCCATATAGGTCGCTGGTGTCCCATCGCCGGAATCCATGTTACGACACCCAATCCATTTAGCATTTGGGGCCACACCAATTTGATTACTGCCTCCATCGTCTCCTACCATTGTGCCCATGGTATGGGTGCCGTGATTATTGTCGTCACAAGGCTCAGGCGAATTACTTCCACATGGATTCCCTTGGCCAGCATTGTGAATGGCATCGTGCCAGTTATAATTATGGTCGGCTGATCCTGAAACAGGGTCATAACCCCTATATTTCTCTATTAGGGTCGCGTGTTCCCATTCATATCCAGTATCTTGCCCTGCAATCACTATCCCTTCTCCTGTGAAACCCAAATCCCATACCTCATCAGCTCGGATATAACCAATACCCCACTCAATTTGACGTTTAGAACTTTGGTAGATATCTTTCGATGGATTCTCTGGTAGCATTGCCATTTGAATGCGACTATTTTCTGCGATTAAAGCTATTTCAGGCCTTTGAGCAAGTTCTGTGATTTGTGCATTGGTCAACCTAGCTCTAAAAGCATTCACTATCCAAAATGATTGGTAGTCAATATTTTTACTTTCAAACCACGATTTTATGGGAATTTGTGTCTTTTGCGCTGTAGATTTCAATGAGTTAATTACAAATTTTCCTTTTGCCAATTTTCCTGTGATGGACTTTGCTTGTTCTAGATTTGCTTTTTCTCTGAGATATATCATGCAATCCGCAGACGAATAAGTCTGCATTTTATGTAAAAGTTCAGAACTGATTATATTTTGTGAAAATGCAGTACCTGCTGTTATAATTCCCGAAAAAACAATCGATAAAAACTTTAATTTATTCATAGTCATTTTTTAAGTAGGTAAACTATTGTCCTCTAGTAGATCTGGTCGTCTTATACGAGTTCTTTCTAAGGATTGTTCATAACGCCATTCGTCTATTTTTGCTTGATGTCCAGATAATAAAATCTCTGGAACTTTCATGTTTTGATAAATCTCGGGTCGGGTGTAAACCGGGGGAGCAAGTAAATTATCTTGAAATGAATCAAAAAGTGCTGAAGTTTCATCGTTTAAGACTCCTGGAATAAGTCTTCCAATAGCATCTATCAATACAGCAGCAGGTAATTCACCACCAGACAGCACATAATCACCGATCGATATTTCTTTAGTCACATGCAACATTCTGATTCTTTCATCAATGCCTTTATAATGGCCGCAAATAATCATCAGGTTGTCCATTAAAGAGAGCTGATTAGCTATTGTCTGGCTGAACCTTTCTCCATCTGGAGTCATATAAATTACATCTTGATAAGTACGTTCACTTTTTAGTCGGTCTATACAGTTTCCTAAAGGCTCTGCCATCATAACCATGCCAGCTCCTCCACCATATTGATAGTCATCTACTTGTCGGTGTTTACCTATACCGTAATGCCGTAAATCATGTAGATGCACTTCCATTATACCTTTTTCTTGTGCCCTTTTCATGATAGAATGAGCCAAAGGGCTGACTAAAAGTTCAGGATGTACTGTGATAACATCGAATCTAAGCATAATCAAAAGATTAAATTAAAACTTGAACATATCGCCCCAAAGTCGCTGACCACCATCTATATATAAAGTTTCACCTGTTATAAATTCAGCCAATGGTGAACACAAAAATAAAACGCTGGCTGCTACTTCTTCAATTTTGCCAAGTCGTTTTAATGGAATTGTGTTTGCTAGGTCTTTTTTAAGCTCATCTGGATAATGGAGGAGCCCTGTACTATCAATTATTCCTGGTGCAATAGCATTAATTCTAATACTGTGTTTAGCCCATTCAACAGCCAATGATTTTGTGAGTGAATCTACCCCTGCCCTTGCAGCCGCAGAATGTGCCATACCTGGAAAACCGCGGTAAATGCTCATTATGATATTTATAATACTTCCTTTTCCATTGGGTATAAAAAAAGCATTTGCGACTGCTTTTGTCACATTCCAAGTGCCGGTTAAATTGTTTTGAATGACAGCATCCCAACCTTTATCACTTATATCTTCTGCTAATGATGGAAACTGTCCTCCTGCATTGTTAATTAAAAAGTCCAAATTCCCCCATTTTGAGTTGATTTGTTCTATGACAGACATGATTTGGTCCCTATCTCTAATATCGCATACAGATGTTTCTATTATTCTATCATCAGTTTGCAATTGTTGCTTTGCTTCATTTAATTTTTCGCTCTTACGAGACACTATCCATACTAAAGCTCCATAATTTAAAAATTGCTTAGCCATTTCAAGCCCCATACCTGTAGATCCGCCTGTGATTAATACTTTTTTATTTTTAAACAGCCCTTTTTCAAACATAATTTTGTTCCGTTGATAGTTTATCAAAGATACTAATTTTTGCGGCTTATCATTTTTCATTGAAACGATATTACCTAAAATCAAGCAGCTTTTTAACTATATGAAATTAATTGTAATATGACAAGTTACATGATTTGTAAAAGTTATAGTATTGAAATTCTTCTTTAGAATCATGATATTTACTATTTTTCGGCTTCAAAATAAATATTATGAACATACCTGCAGGTTTAAAATACACTAAAGAACACGAATGGATTCGTATTGAGGGAAATACGGGTTACATTGGTATTACAGATTTTGCGCAAGGAGAGCTTGGCGAGTTGGTTTATATTGAAATAGACACCGTTGGTGAGACACTTTCTCAGGATGATGTTTTTGGTACTGTGGAAGCGGTAAAGACTACTTCTGAATTGTTTATGCCAGTTTCTGGGACAGTACTTGAATTCAATGAAGAACTTGATGAAAGTAAAGGGGACAACCCAGCAGCTATCAATGAAGATCCTTATGGAAAAGGTTGGATAATTAAAGTTGAACTCACTGATCCATCTGAATTAGATGGTCTGTTGAGCGCAGAAGACTATCAGAATTTGATTGGTTAGATCTGGGTTCTAGTGCGGTCTGTGCAACTTTTTGTATTAACTTATCGTTAATGCGTGTAATCCTTTTTATCTATGAATAGCATAAATCGCTCATTCGCTACGATATTTTTCGTTGTTTTATTGCCAGGAGTCCTACTTTTTGCACAGGACGCTCGCCTCGCTACGCAATATATGCAAAATGGAGAATTTGAAAAAGCAGCTGAAGTTTATGAAGCTTTACTAAAGCGCTCCCCTAATAATGAGTTTTATTTTAATAATTACATCGAGTGTCTACTAAATCTTGAGCGTTTTGATGATGCCATAAAAAATATTCAAAAAGAAATTGCCAGCAAGCCGGGTGAATCGAAACTTTATATGAGTCAAGCCAAGGTTTATGAGAAAATTGGTAAAAATGATCAAGCTAATTCCTCTTACAGGAAAGCGATCGAAGTGATGAAGGCCGATAGAAACACGGCAGTAATTATGGCAAATGAATTTACTAATGCTAACAAATTTGAGTTAGCCTCTGCAACGCTTGAAAAAGCTCAATTGTTAATGCCTAATGATCGTTCATTTTCTTATCAATTAGGCGAATTGTTTAGAAAAAGTGGTAATGAAGAAAAAATGATATACCATTACCTTGATGCCTTAGAAGGAAATGCACTCCAATTGGAGACTATCAAGACTATTTTTCAAAGGTTTTTGGGAGATGAAGGGCACCAAGAAGTACAGAAACAGCTGTATGATAGAATTCAAAAAAATCAGGATAACATAGTCTATCCTGAATTATTAGCCTGGCTTTTTGTACTTAAAAAAGATTATAGTAATGCCTTTCGTCAGTTAAGAGCTTTGGATCGAAGACTTAATGAAGATGGTAACAGAGTTTTTAATCTAGCGTATACTGCTTCTTTTGAGCAAGAATTTGATATTGCTATTCAGGCATTTGATTACATCATCCAAGAAAAAGGACGTAATTCTCCTTACTATTTAGAGGCCCAAAAAGGCAGGCTTAATACTATACGAAAAAAAATTTCTACACAGCAGGATGGTGACTTACAAGGATTGCGTCTTTTAGAAAGCGAGTTTAAAAGTTTCCTTCAAGAATACGGAAGTAATGCGGCAACTGCACAAATTATCTCAGAACTGGCCGATTTACAAGCTTATTATTTACATGATTTGGATGCTGCTATCGAAACATTAAATGGTTTGTTAGCTTATAAATCAGTAAATAGTTATATTCTGGCGAATGCAAAACTTAATTTGGGTGATTTTTATCTGATGAAGGGGGATCGATGGGAAGCTACTTTACTTTATTCTCAGGTAGACAAAGATTTTGGAGATGAATTATTAGGACAGGAGGCCAGATTCCGCAATGCTCGTCTTTCCTATTTTACAGGTGATTTTGAGTGGAGTCAAAGTCAATTTAATATTTTGAAATCATCTACTTCAAGATTTATAGCAAATGATGCCATAGATCTTTCTGTTTTTATCATGGATAATCTTGGTTTGGATTCGACGGATAGCGCATTAAAATTATTCGCTGAAGCGGAATTAATGATTTTTCAAAATCGATTTGATGATGCTATTTCCATCATGTCTGATCTTCGGATATCATTTCCAGATCACAAGCTGGAAGATGATATTCTCTTTTTAGAGGCTACGATAGCTAAAAAGAAAAATAATTATTCCGAAGCGGTCACGTTATTGGAAAAAATTGTTGAAAAGCACGCAGAAGATGTTAAAGCTGATGATGCATTATTTTCTTTGGGTGATATTTATGAATATCATCTTAATGATCCTGATAAAGCCAGACAGTATTACGAGAGAATTATGTTAGAATATTCTAATTCGCTCTTGGCTATTGAAGCTAGGAAACGCTATAGAATTTTGCGAGGAGATAATATCTGATATTGCGGTAAGTTATGATATTGTATCACGTTACGATTAAAATTAATCAATCTGTTGCTTCCGAGTGGCTTGAATGGATGAAGGAAGTTCATATTCCTGATGTAATGGCAACTGGGTGTTTTCAACAATATCGAATAACCCGTATGTTATATGAAGAAGACAATGATGGTGTAACATTTAGCGTACAGTACATTTCATCTTCGGAGGAAGATCTAAGATATTATTCAGAAAAACATGCACCTCGTTTGCAAAAAGAACACCGTGACAAGTTCTTAAATCAATTTGTGGCTTATCGAACGGTTCATGAAATAATTGGATGATGTATTCTAAGCATTTTTAAGCTGCCTCATAATAAGTTTATCTGCCCAGATTGTTGGCAATACTTTTAGCAATAGAAAAATCCATTTGTTTCGTGATATCAAGAAATGAAAACGACTTGAGTGTTTATTATTTGTAATGTTCCATACCTTATCAGCAATTATTTTTGGGTTTAGCGCACCCGTTGCACGTTTATCAATAATTGCATTTCTATTTTTTAAAAATGAATCATATACACCCGTTGGGTATGATTTGGATTCTTCTTTAGCTTTCCGCCAGATTTCTGTTTTGATGGGACCAGGTTGAATGTTAAATACTTGTATACCATAAAGTGACAGCTCTCGTCTCCAAGCATCGTTCATGGCCTCTAAAGCATGTTTAGAAGCAGCATATGGGCCCATAAATGGTGTGGTAAAGATTCCCGAAATAGATGAGATATGAATAATTTTTCCAGAATTTAAGCCGTCTTTTGATTTAAGAAATGGTAAATATAATTGAGTAACAAGCATACAACCAATAACATTTACATCGAGTTGGTATCTCATTTCTTCCTCAGTTATGTGCTCCATGGGACCGCTAATGGCAACTCCAGCATTATTGACAAGTAATGCCAATGTTCTTCCTTCCAGATATTCCTCTACTAATCTAACAGATTGAACTATGGTTTGCTTTTGGGTAACATCGATTATGAGGGGTTTATAATTATGTCCAAATTGTCTTTGCAAACGATTGCCGTCTGATTCTGATCGAACTGAACCAAAAACTGTCCAGCCTTCTTTTATAAATTTTTCAGTAACAGAAAGACCTATTCCACTCGAGACCCCGGTTACTACTATTATTTTTTCATTCATAATTGGATCCATTTTGTCCAAAGGTAGTAAAAGTCATTATTAATAGTTACTAATAAAATGTTATGTAACCCTATTAATGAACTTCCACAATCGCTTTTCTGTTAATGAGTGCATAACCTTAATTTATGCGAATTCTTATTTTATTGTTGATACTTTTTTTACTCGACCTATATGTTTATCAAGCGGTTAAAATTTTAAGTCAGGACAGAGCGGAGTGGTTGAAATTAGCTTGGAGAGGATCTTTTTGGGTTACTACCCTGGCATCTTTCGCGCTGATATTAACTATGCTATCTCCTGAATCTGCATATTGGTCTGAGGCGGTGAAGAATATTAGCCGCGCTGGTTTATTTATTTTTTATATTTCCAAACTGCTTTTTGCTTTTTTCATGTTTATAGATGACATTCGTCGTCTTGCGCAATACACTTTTCATTATTTCAGACAGACCCATATTGGGCTTGAAATTAATAGATCTGAAGTATTGCTTGGGTTAGCCTTTTTTATGGCATTTATTCCTTTTAGTTCTCTGATTTATGGAATGGTTCGAAATCCGTATCGTTATCAAGTTTTAAAGGAAACCATATTCCTTCCTGCACTTAAAGAAAGTCCGGATATCAAAATTGTACACATAAGTGACATTCATTCGGGCAGTTTTGCAAATCCAGATGCAGTCAAAAAAGGGATAGACATTATCAATAGTCTTCAACCTGATTTTGTATTTTTCACTGGGGATATTGTCAATAGTAAATCTGACGAATTGACCCCATATATTCCTATTTTTAAAGAGATAAATCCTAAAAATGAGGTTTTTTCTGTTCTGGGAAATCATGATTATGGTGACTATGCCCAATGGAATTCCATAGATGCAAAGCGTCAAAATATGCAACAATTAATAGACGGACATGCGTCTATGGGTTGGGATTTGTTGCTTGACGAACATCGCGTTATTAATTGGTATGGCAAAAATATAGTGATAGCGGGTATACAAAATAGTAGCGGTAGCCCAAGATTTAAAAGTTATGGTAATCCCAATAAAGCATTACAAGAAACTGACTCCGCTGATGTTATATTACTATTGTCACATGATCCATCCTTTTGGGAATCTGGTATTCTTTCCTTGAAACAAAAAGTTGATGTTACATTTTCAGGCCATACTCATGGTTTTCAGTTTGGTGTAGAGATACCTGGTTGGTTTAAATGGAGTCCTGTTCAGTATGTTTACAAACAATGGGCGGGATTGTATGAAAAAGAAAATCAATTTTTGTATATAAATAGAGGATTTGGTTTTTTGGGTTACCCTGGTCGCGTAGGTATTTTGCCCGAAATCACAGAGATTACCCTCACTGGAACACAACAACCTTTGTAGAATGATCTTTTTTGTTTTGTTTTGCAATTAAATTGATTGTATCATGGTTAATGGGAGTAGATTAAAATTCATTGCCTTACTATCGGTCGTAACTATGTTTACTTCCTTCAGTTGTGAGTCGGGTAAATCAGCTAAGCTAAAGCAATTACTGGCCGGTGATTGGTCACTGGAAGCAGCTACTCGCAACGGGATGGAAACTGGAACACTAGATAATTTATTTCTGGAATTTGATACAGATAATAAAAAAGTAAGAACCAATCTTTCTGGTCAAACAGAAGACTATCAATATGAAATAGACCAGCATGTTGTCAAGTTTAATGAAGGCAAATTAAAATTGGAGATAGAGAGTGTTGATGACTCTGTATTAATCGTTAATACCATGATTCAAGATACCCCATTTAAGTTATGGTTTACGCGATGATCATTCGAAAATTTTTTTTTGTTTTATTTTGTATTTATAGTACATGTACATTTGCATTAGATTCGAGCATTAGCCATGCAGTGTTTAAAACTCCAGCAGGAACCCCTTATATAGAGGTTTACATTTATGTTTTAGGTAATTCGGTTTCATTTTTGCCTTTAACAGATAGCTCGGATCAGTTGCAGGCAAAATTAAATGTTACCATATTACTGCGTAAAGATGACCGTATTGCATCCTTTGAAAAGTATCGCCTTAGTAGTCCCATCACATCAAAAGCTATTCACTTTTCTGATCTAAAAAGATTAAATTTTACAGAAGGCGAATATGATCTTGAGGTTATTATTCAAGATGAGGCGAACCTTACAGATTCCATTACGTATCAAGCGAAAATTAACTCTTTACCTTATAATCAATTAACTCAATCTGATATTCAACTCTTAGGGAGTTTTTCTATATCTAATGATATCTCTCCATTTGTAAAGCAGGGTTTTTTTATGGAATCCTTACCCTATAATTATTATAACAAAAAATACTCCTTGCTTACATTTTATAATGAAGTGTATGCCGATAAAGTATATGATGGTGAGTCATATGTGTATAAATATGCTATTCATAAAGCCAATGGTCCAGAAGTGGGTCAAGAATTGATGGCGGTATTTAAGAAACGAGTTTTTAAAGAAATTGATCCTGTATTATATCAAATGGATATTTCTAGTCTTGGCTCTGGTAATTATTATTTGGTATTATCATTGCTGAATAAGGAGAAAGAGTTACAGAGTAGCAAGCAGATATTATTCATGAGATCCAATCCTGAAGTAGACTATCAGATAACTTTGGGTCAACTTCAACAAAAGACAATTGATCCTGCTTCAGATTTTACAGTCTCTATGGATTCCGTTCAATTGAGATATAGTTTGAGGGCACTTCTCCCCGTCATTCAGCAAAGTGAAACGGAGGTTCTTAAAATAGTAATCAGTCAGCGTGATCCTGTTGCAATGCGACGTTTTTTATACAATTATTATGCTACGCAATATCCTAAATCACCTGGTTCCTCTCATGATAAGTACATGGAAGTAGCACGCGCCATTGATAAAATGTACAATAACGGGTTTGGATATGGTTTTGAAACTGATAGAGGGTATTTCTTTTTAAAATATGGCAAACCTGATGATATTCAAACGGTCAACGATGATCCTACAGCCCCGCCATATGAAATTTGGTTTTACAATAAATTGGTTCAAACTAACCAAAGTAATGTTAAGTTTATTTTTTATAACCCTTCTCTAGCTGAAAATGGTCATGTGCTTTTACACTCAACAGCGAGAGGCGAATGGAACAATCCTAAATGGGAGGTAATGCTTTATCGAAATGCCCCAGACGAGTTGGAAGGTGATAATTACATAGATGGTAACAGAATGAAAGACAATTGGAATCGAAATGCCAGAAGATTTTACGATGATTTTTAAATTAGGGTTGTCTTCCTGTTAATGCTGAAGAAATTCCTGCTAATCTATCGTAACGTTCACCAAAAGGTCGATAATAAACTAAAAATAAATACTCGTTAGTCGTTTCAGACCAATTTCCTTCGAGTGCTTCTGTGTCTATTTTTTTACCATCAGCTGTAACAGCATAATAATAATCGTAGTATCCCTGTTTAAGCATAACTGAAGCTTTATAGTTTTTCTCATCCGAATTGTATTCCATTTTGAATCTTGGTTGTAATTGCCAATCAGTAAGACCGCCTACTATATAAACATCTCTTCCCGGAATTGCTTCTTCGTTTAATGTAAAATGAACCAGTAAATATTCTGATTCAGATCTTTCGTTACGCCGTTCCCGATTGTCAACAACCCAACGACCATTAGCGTCGACATAATTTTGATATTGTACTAAATATCGGGAGGTCTCAGGATGTAAATATATGTCAATGCCATTTTTTAGTTCTACAATACGTTGTATTCCTTGGGTTTTAAATCTAGTATTGCGAATATCTAAAAAGCGAAATTCCTTACCAGCTGGAAAAACAATTCGATCGGGTAAATCATAGACTACTTCTTCATTTCTAACTGATTGTGGAACAAGGTCAGACAGAGCATTATCCCAGCGTCCATTTTGAAGAACTGTTAAGCTAATTTCTCTAAGTGGATTTACTACACGTATATCTTTATAGCTTACAGTCACATCAAACTCTTGATGCGTTCGATATTTTGAAGCTATCGATGGAGTTCGCTGCGTTGGCTTAACTCCAAATAAACCTTCAACTACTAAAAATCTTCTAGTCAAGATGGGCGTTTGTTCTATATTATCTTCAAAGATGTGCAATAGGTAGTTCCCTGACAGCCTAACATCCATGCTGTCATTTGGTAAAATCAGCGTGTAATTAGTATAGTCTTCGTAGGTATTTAATGAAAACTCATAGTTGCGTAGTCTTTCTTCCGGAAAACCCTCTATATACTCAAAAGGATTTAGATCAGAGGGGATCCATTGTGCATTGCAGTGGACTATTTTATATTTCAAATCTACAAAACCACCACGATGATCATCGAATGATAATACCAGAGGATTTCGACTATTTAAATGAATTAGAGGAAATGCTAATTTTTGGCCTACTGGATGAAAAGTAACCGAAACTACCTCAGGAATGTACACGGTATCCCTATTGGTTAATATCTGACTTTTAATATTTGAACTAACAAACAAATAAAAACAAATCCCAACAATTATTCTGCCCATAAAACTTCAAGTTATTAGCTAATATCATATTGATTAAAACGAAATAATTCTGACATTTAGTACGGTTTACAATTTAAGCTAATTAAAGTAAAAAGGTATCAGCATTGAACTTTTATGTAGTTTATTTTCATTTACGAGGTTGCTTTCCCATATAAAAAATTAGCGTTCCTCCTTCCATGATGGCTGAATATTCTAGTTTAAGGTCTGTTAATGCTTTTCCATTTAAGGTTACTTTTTGTACATAAACATTATCTGGAGATTGATTTTCTGTTATGATATTAAATATTTGTCCATTTTCTAAGTTTATAACAGCACGATCAACACTTGGACTGCCAATTGCATACCAGTTACTTGCAGGTGCTACAGGATAAAAACCGAGGGAAGAGAATATATACCAAGCGCTCATTTGTCCACAATCATCATTGCCACCCAATCCATCTGGGGTTGGTTTATATTGATTTTTCAGAATCATTCTTACTGTTGATTGTGTCTTCCAAGGCTCTGCAGACCAATTATAA
>CAYUZA010000056.1:0-2160 GCA_964449535.1 uncultured Saprospiraceae bacterium | reverse complement strand
GAGCTGGTTCATTGCCGTGTACGTAACCACCTATAATGCCTTCCCGGCTTACATCTTCTGTTTTTTCAAAATATGCATCTGGTAAATGCATATTAAATAGGGTATCCAATTTGAGCGCAAATGCTTTTTTGCCTCCCATGTTAACAACCAAATTTTCCGGTTCATGTGGAACAAAAAAACTATAATTCCAGCTATTGCCCTCTATAAATCCTTGCCCATGGGTCTCCAATGGATCAAATGATGCCCTAAATGATCCATCAAGTTTTTTGGGGCGCATTAACTCCAATTTTGAATCGAAATTATTTCTCCAGTTTTCAGCTCTTTTTTTAAATGTCAGGTAATCATCGGTTCTATTTAGCGAAAATGCCAACTGTGAAATGGTCCAATCATCGTATGCGTATTCTAATGCATTGGAAACCGAGTAGCTATTCTTTTCATCCGGAATATAGCCTTTGTCAATATAATCACCAATGCCCTCATAAACTCTTTTAGAAGCTGTGATAATGCACGCGTCCAAAGCTTGATTGGCATCACCTGTATACGCACCCTTGAGAATCGCATCAGCTAAAACGGATACGCTATGATATCCACTCATACACCAATTTTCATTTGCATAATGAGACCAGATGGGCAACATACCTACTGAATTTTGTTTGTAGTGTTGCATCATAGACTTCACCATATCGTTATTTCTTTGTTGCTGTACGATATTGAATAGTGGATGTAATGCCCGATATGTATCCCAAATAGAAAATGTAGTATAGTGAATAAAAGAATCAGCAGTATGTACTTCCTGATCAAGCCCTTTATACTTATTGTCAATGTCCATATATATTGTAGGACTTAGAAAAGCATGATATAGTGCAGTATAAAAGTTGATTTTTTCTTCCTCAGAAGATTCAATTTCAATTTTTTCCAATTCTTTATTCCATAAGGATCGAGTTTGTTCGCGTACCGAATCAAAATTCCAATGCGGCATTTCAGTGTTTAAATTTTCTAAAGCATTTCTTTGGCTAACTGGCGATAAGGCAAATTTTATTTTAATCTGCTCGTCTTTTGATGTTTCGAAGTCAAAATGCATTCGCAATTTTTTCCCAGCTATTTCAGGAAAGTTTTTTTCCTGATCAAATTTTCGCCAGAATCCACCATATCTTGTACCCGTTTCAAAATCTTTACGACCATAATTTTTAAATGGTTTTGAAAAAGTCATTGCAAAATAAACTGTTCTATTCCGTGCCCATCCATTGGTCTGTCTATAACCTGTAACTAAAGTGTCATTGACTACCCTTACATAAGCCCAAGTTGTTTTATCATCATAATTGTAAATTCCATGCATCAGATCTAAGATAATATGTGCATCGTTTGACGTCGGAAAAGTATATTGATGTAAGCCTACCCAAGTGGTGGCGGTTAGTTCAGCTTTAATCTTATAATCTTGAAGGTGAACTTGATAATAACCTGGTTCAGCTTTTTCTTGATCGTGAGAGAAACGAGATCGATACCCGGAATCAGGATTGTCTGATGTTCCAGGATTCAACTGTATGGTTCCAATAGTAGGCATGATAAGAAAATCTCCCAAATCCGAATGCCCCGTACCGCTAAAATGTGTGTGACTGAATCCAACTATGGTTTTGTCTTCGTATCGATATCCTGAACAGTATTTATAGACATTTTTATTGTATATGCCCTGATCAAAAAAAGGTATAGTATCAGTATCAGGACTTAATTGCACGGAACCAAATGGTGCAGTAGCTCCAGGATAAGTATGTCCCATCTTTTCAGTACCAATAAATGGGTTTACATATTTTGAAAAGTCTTTTTGAGCCAGAATTGGTGACATTACTGTACAGCTCATAATGATTAAAAGTCTAGTCATGAGGTAATAAGTGTTTCAAAGTTCAGCGTAAGCAATCTTTTACAATTGGTTATTAAAATTAAGAGAAATCAACATTAAAATATAATTTCATAATGTAAAATTGACCAAATGCAAATTGAATGGATGGACTTATTTTTTGAATATTGAAAACAAGTAAAAGACAACAAAGTAATAATGTAACAAATTCAATAGCTTAAATATCATCCAATAATATTGCTTTTTATAGCATGGCCGGCTAGAAAACAAAATATACGCATACTTTCAAAATGTAAACCGAGTGCAAA
>CAYUZA010000055.1:0-14408 GCA_964449535.1 uncultured Saprospiraceae bacterium | reverse complement strand
ATCAATGCTGCTGCCGTATTGCAAGTGCCTTTAGTAGTATCTGTTTGGGATGATGGATACGGTATCTCGGTTCCCAGAGCTTTGCAGACCGCAAAAGATAGCATCTCCAGAGCGCTGGAAGGTTTTTTAAAGGATGCCGAAAACGATAATGGTATATTAATTTACACAGTGAAGGCCTGGGATTATGTGGGTCTTTGCGAAGTGTATGAAAAAGCAACAAAAAAAGCTAGAGAAACCCACACCCCTGTCTTGGTTCATGTTCAGGAAGTGACGCAACCCCAAGGGCACTCCACATCGGGTTCGCATGAGCGATATAAAAGCAAAGAGCGCCTCCAATGGGAACAGGATATGGATGGGCTTTTAAAAATGGGGGAGTGGATGGTAAACCATGAATTGGTTTCACAAGAAGAACTGGATACCATAGCCGAACATGGCCGTCAATATGCCAGACAAGCTAAAAATCAGGCATGGACTGCCTATCGCTCGCAAGCGCAGCGCGTTTACAAAGAATTGGATGACCTATTGGCATCTATGTCAAATGGGTCGAGTTCTGGTTTGGTAGCCCAACATCGCTCCAAGCTCAACGAGCTAATGGCCCCTATGATTTCAGAGATGATTTCATTGGCCAGAAAACTAATGACAGCCAATTCTATTCCAGGAATACAGCCCCTGAAATATTGGCTTGACACCCAGTATGCCAAATACCAACCTGCCTATAATGATCAGTTATATGCTGAAGGAAATGGCTCAGCCTTACGTGTGCCTGTTGTAGCTGCTCAGTATGCAGAAGATGCTCCTATTTGGAATGGATTTCAAATATTGAATCAATTTTTCGATGAATCCTTCGAGAAATTTCCTGAGTTGTTGGCATTTGGTGAGGATGTGGGAAAAATAGGAGATGTAAATCAGGGATTCGCAGGATTGCAGGAAAAATATGGAGAGCAGCGCATTTTTGACACGGGCATAAGAGAATGGACCATCGTTGGGCAGGCAATTGGTCTTGCCATGAGAGGATTTAGACCTATAGCTGAAATCCAATATTTGGATTACCTCATATATGCTCTTTCACCTTTGTCAGACGATTTAGCCACACTTCGTTATCGAACTCGCGGCCGCCAAAAGGCTCCAGTGATCATACGTACCAGAGGACACCGTCTGGAGGGCATTTGGCATTCCGGATCACCTATTAGTCTGTTGCTGGGTAGTCTTCGCGGCATGCATGTCCTTGTTCCTAGAAATATGACCCAAGCGGCAGGTATGTATAATACATTATTGAAGGCTGATGAGCCAGCACTTGTTATAGAATGTCTTAATGGATATCGTTTAAAGGAAAGGAAACCATCCAATTTGTTAGATTTTACAGTGCCTTTGGGTGTCCCTGAAGTGCTGTCTGAGGGCCATGACATTACCCTGGTCACTTATGGTTCAAGTGTCCGCGTAGCCCAGGAAGGTATCGAACAATTAAGTAGGCTCGGGATATCGGTTGAGCTCATAGATGTTCAATCTTTGTTGCCGTTTGACATCCATCACTCTATCCAAGAATCGCTGCGTAAAACGAACAGGCTAATGGTTCTGGATGAGGATGTGCCGGGTGGAGCATCGGCTTTCATTATGCAACAAATTTTGGAGGTGCAACAAGGCTATCGTTGGTTGGATGCTTCTCCGGTTACACTCACTGCTCATGCGCACCGCCCTCCTTATGGGTCTGATGGTGATTATTTTTCAAAACCTAATCCTGAAGATGTAGTACAGCATGTTTGGCAAATAATGCATGAAAGTGATCCTGGAAGATTTCCTCTTTTAAGCTGACATATTCCTTCTACATGAATGCTGATCCCAAGGATGGTTGCCTGGTTATTATTCCTACTTACAATGAAAAGGAAAATATTGATGCTATACTCAATGCCATTATGGGTTTGCGCACGGGTTTTCATGTGTTGGTCATAGATGATGGCTCACCAGACGGAACTGCAGAAATTGTTAAGGGACTACAAAATATATATCAAGGAAGGTTATTTTTAATAGAGCGAAAGGTAAAGAGCGGCTTGGGTACAGCCTATATTTGTGGGTTTCAGTGGGGACTTGAGCACCAATACGGTTATATTTTTGAAATGGATGCGGATTTTTCGCACGACCCTAATGATTTGATTCGTTTGTATCAGGCTTGCAGCAATGGATTTTACGATGTAGCAGTAGGCAGCAGATATGTAAAAGGTGGGCGAATTGAAAATTGGCCATGGGATAGAATTATGTTGAGTTACGGTGCGTCGTTGTATGTCAGGTTACTTACCTGGATGCCCGTAAAAGATCCAACAGCAGGATTTATTTGTTATAAAAGCAGTGCATTAGAAGCACTGAATCTGGATAAAATAGAATTTGTAGGGTATGCTTTTCAAATAGAAATGAAGTATGCCATCCGCTCCTTAGGATTTCGCATCAAAGAAATCCCCATAACATTTAAAGACCGAATATTGGGCCAGAGTAAAATAACCAAAGGGATTGTTAAAGAAGCTGTTTGGGGAGTACTCAAAATGGCCATTATGGGTCCATTCAAGCATTACGGAAAATAAGTTTAGCTTGTTTTTAGATACAGTGAGCCTGGTTTAAAGGCATTTTTTTTAAATACTGCTTGTTTGCTATTCCCCTCTTTATTCAATGTTAATATTCCGCCGACACACACGGAAATGGTTTGATATTGTACGCACTGGTCTTCCGTGTGGCACACAAAATTGAATTGTTTTGGGAGAAATATTGCCATTTCACTACAAAATGCAGCCAAATCATATGCAAAAATTGTGATGAAACAATTCATATGTGATATGGCTGATTAGTTACTTTCTTTACAAGGTGTCTATAGACAAAATAAAACAATAAGATGCTCCTTTTGGGTTGGTGGGTAGACAGACGCCTGAGCTAAAAGTGTTTTTTAATTAATATCAAGCACTTAAAACAACCGGTCAATAGTATAAAATCATAAAAAACAACGGGGGTATTTCAACAAATTCTTCATGTTAGGAAGAATTAGGGAGGCTTATTTCACAAATAAAACACCTTTGCTACTTTTTTGTCCCACATTCTACCACTTTTTATTTATTTTTATAAATAACAGAATATCAATGTTATAAGTATAATACTGCGTGCAATAATATGGGTTTTGCTGATTATCCAGGCTGCACATTTGGAGTGGATGTCATATTATGGAAGACGTGTGGAAGTTGTATAAGTAAATTATTTATACTATGTTTATATGCCTCATTTACAGTATATACAGAATTGATTTTTTTATAATATGTAAGAGTGTAATCAAAATAATGAAATTGTGATACCATAATAAGGTTAATTCATATAGATTCTTTATTTAATGTGATACAAATTGACAAATATTTAAAAAAAATAATTGTAAAATAGTGGGTGTAGGTGGGAAGAAATGATACTTTTGATTCAACAATAGGACAATGACCGGCTTGTACGGAGAATACGATTGCCGCCTGGACCCTAAGGGAAGGCTTAAAGTACCATCCACGCTGTTAAAGCAGTTAGGAGACCAGGAATCGTATACTTTTTTTGTAAATCGGGGTTTTGAGTCCAATATTGTGATGTATCCGGAAGACATATGGCGACGGATCACGGATAAACTTAGCTCATTGAATTACTACAACACGAAAGAAAGAGAGTTTTTAAGATATTTCTTTAGGGGTGTGAAAATGATGGTAACGGACAATGCTGAGCGTATTTTGCTCAATAAATCCTTACTTGAACACGCCGGAATAAAATCAGATGTGGTTTTGTTCGCTTTTATTGACAAAATTGAGATTTGGGACAAAACGAACTACTACGAGAAGTTGGAGCGTCCACCAGAAAATTACAGTCAGATATCTGATCAGATTTTTGGCGCAGGATTTACCTATTGATGCCGATGGATTCTTATCATGTTCCGGTATTGCTTGAGGAAAGTCTTGATGCCTTAATGGTTGATCCAAATGGCTGTTATGTAGACGTAACTTTTGGAGGTGGAGGTCATAGTCGAGCCATCCTGGCCCGTTTGGGCGAAAAGGGCAGGCTGTTAGGTATGGATCAGGACAAGGATGCACAGGCCAATGTGCCTTCTGATGAAAGATTCACCTTTATTCCTTCCAATTTTCGGTATTTGCAGTCGCAATTAAGGCTGTTGGGGATCCGAAAAGTAGACGGTGTTTTGGCAGATTTGGGTGTTAGTTCACACCAGTTGGATGATGAATCACGGGGATTTACACACCGTGTAAGCACACAATTGGATATGCGGATGAATCAGCAAAGTGAGCTAACTGCAGCCAGAATTTTGAACTCATACCCTGAGAAGCGCCTTTGGAAAATGCTGGAGGTGTATGGAGAGGTTCGCAATGCCAAAACGTTAGCTGCTGCCATAGTCAGCTCTCGTCAGCAGTGGTCGTTTGATTCCAATGAACAATTAATTAGCCTATTAGAGAGGATGTACATCGGGGATAAGCACCGGTATTTTTCTCAGGTATTTCAGGCCCTGCGCATCGAAGTCAACGATGAAATGGATGCGCTAAAGGAAATGCTTGAGGCGGCCAAATCGGTGCTGGTTCCGGGAGGTAGATTGGTGGTTTTGACCTACCATTCCCTAGAGGACAAGCTGGTAAAACATTTCATGAAGTCAGGAACTTTTGATGGAATGCCAATCCAGGATGCTTTTGGGAATATTGAAAGACCATTTAAGGTAATAACCAAAAAGCCTTTACTACCGACCAACGATGAAATCCGGATAAATAGCCGGGCACGGAGTGCAAAATTGAGAATTGCTGAGAAAAATTAACCTGAAATGATTGAAAGATTACCCTTTTTGAGCGGTCTCCGTAAAGTTGGAGAGCGCACCGGAAAACCGTCTGGTTCTATGCGTATGGTGTTTAGCCTGTTTTTAATAGGTCTATTTTACATCACAAGCGCACAGTTTGTTGAAAAGAGAATGCGAGCCATTCACACCCTTAAGTCAGATCTTAAAGAGCTACGTTGGGAATACATGGCAGTAAAATCAGACTTAATGCACAGTAGCACATTGTCCCAGGTGTCAAGTGCTGTGGTGGATAGAGAAGGCATAAAAGAGGCACAAGTGCCCATTAGGATATATGCAAATTGATTATGAAAAATGAGGTTCTTGCCAGGTTGTATTTAGTTTTTGCGGTCTTTGTGATTGCAGCACTTTTTATCATGGGCAAGGCATTTCAAATAGCCATTATCGAAGGAGATGCCTGGCGCCAAAAGAAGGATGAACTCTATGTTCAATATATGGATGTGGAGGCGGAGCGCGGCAACATTCTCGCAGACGATGGGACTTTGCTGGTATGTTCACAGCCATTATTTGAGGTGCGCATGGACATGAAAGCTTCTGGACTTAGCGAGGAGATATTTAAAAAAGGGCTGGATTCGCTAGCATTGATGTTACATAATTATGTGGATCGTCAAAAAAGCGCTACACAGTGGAAGACCTATCTTAAAAGTGGACGTGCCAAAGGGCATCGTTATTTCCTGGTTGCCAGGGATATTGAATTTGACCTGTTGGAAAAGATACGAAAATTTCCCATTTTTAGAGAAGGGAAAAATAAAGGGGGACTTATTTTAGTCCCTAAGGTAAGAAGAGAGCGTCCTTTTCGCCTGATGGCCAACAGGACTTTGGGATTGCATCGTGAAGATGCCCCTTCTGTTGGTTTGGAGGAATATTATAATGATGTGTTGAAAGGAGAATCCGGAAAACAATTGATGCAGAAGGTGCCTCCATCTATGTGGATCCCCGTTAATGATTATATGGCAATAGTGCCAAAGCCCGGCAGGGACCTGGTCACCACACTCAATGTAGATATTCAGGACATTGCTCATAATGCCTTACTTAAAGCCATGCAAGAGCATCAAGCTCAATTTGGAACGGCTATCGTTATGGAAGTCGAAACTGGTGCCATCAAGGCCTTGGCAAATTTGGGTAAAACCGCTTCTGGATACATGGAGGATTACAATTACGGAATTGCTGTTGCTACAGAGCCTGGTTCTACTTTTAAATTACCGATAATTATGTCTATGCTCGAAGACGGATTGATAGATTTGGGCGATAGTGTTGATTTGAATTATGGTAACGAACGTAGATTTTATGGATTGGGAATGAAAGATGCCAAGCCGCATGAGTTCAAAAGAGCTACCATACAAGAAACGTTTGAGATTTCTTCAAATGTAGGAATGGCGCATGTAGCAGATCAAATTTATAATAAGACAAAACAGGCAGATAAATTAATAGCTCGTCTTAAACAATTTAGACTACACGAAGTATCAGGTATAGATCTCAAAGGTGAAGCGATCCCGTACATCAAAGATGCTTATAACGATGGTCAAAAGTGGTCCATGACAACGGTGCCATGGATGGCTACAGGATATGAATGTCAGTTGACACCTTTGCAAATATTGACATTTTACAATGCGGTGGCTAATGGGGGCAAGATGATGAAACCTTATTTAGTACAAGAGATTAAATCCAGTGACCGACTGGAAAAAAAGGTAAAGCCTGAGGTTTTAGTAAAACAATTGGCCTCAAGTTCAACGATCCAAAAAGCACAGTCGCTTCTTGAAGGAGTAGTGCTTAATGGCACAGCCAAAAATCACCAGACAGATTTATACACATTTGCGGGTAAGACAGGCACGGCTGTAATTGATTATGCCACGCCTAATCGCATGGGAAAAAAGCGATACCAGTCATCTTTTGTTGGTTATTTCCCAGCGGAAAAACCCAAATACAGCATAATCGTGGTGATTAATGATCCGTCAAGTGGAGTGTTTTATGGAGGGGCTGTTGCTGCTCCAGTGTTCAGGGAAATTGCAGACTATATAATATTGTCGCAACCTGAGTTTCAGGACACTTTAATGAAAAGAAAAGAAATAGCTATAAGCTTACAAGATATGCCCGCTAACGTGACGGGTTATGCAAAAGAACTCGAAAGAGTTTACGAGCACTTTGGTCTCAGAATAAGAAAACAGTCTGAAGGACAGTGGGCTAGCGTCCGAGTGGTGGAAGAGGATCTAAAACTCGAACAACATGCATTGGATAGTGAAGGCATACCTGATGTAAGAGGTATGGGTCTTCGGGATGCATTGTTTGTGCTGGAGAACCGTGGACATCGTGTGGTGTTCCATGGCGCCGGCAGAGTAAGAGAGCAGTTTCCAAAACCCGGTAGCAAGCCCGCTGGCCAGATGATAGAGCTCAGTTTAAATTGAGCCAAACTGTATGAGAAGACTGAGTGAATTGTTGTCAGAAATTAAAGGTTACGAACGACGTGGCGAACAAACTGATGTTGCCATATCGGGTGTGGCGATCGATTCAAGAAATGTAGGACAGGGTTTTCTGTTCATCGCTATAAAAGGTTCGTCAATGGACGGGCATTTATTTATCGACCAGGCAATTAACAATGGGGCAATAGCCATATTGTGTGAATACTGGCCGGAAAATTTGAAAGAAGGTGTAGTTTATTTGAGGTCTAACCATACCGCTTTGGATGGTGCTGAAATGGTGGCTGCTTTTTATGGTCATCCTTCAAGGCACTTGACTTTGGTGGGAGTTACGGGAACCAATGGGAAAACATCTGTGAGTACAATGCTTTATCAGACATTTACTCGATTGGGTTATGCAACTGGTTTGATTTCAACAGTAGAGATCAGGGTAAAAGAAGAA
This sequence comes from uncultured Saprospiraceae bacterium, assembly GCA_964449535.1. Taxonomy (GTDB): domain Bacteria; phylum Bacteroidota; class Bacteroidia; order Chitinophagales; family Saprospiraceae; genus SLDF01. Next base: position 6,700 of record CAYUZA010000055.1, on the reverse strand, counting down.
GTGATGCCTGCAACGCATACGACTCCGGATTCTGTTACCCTCCAGGCCATATTAGCTACCATGCTCGCTAAGGGATGTAGCCATGTGTTCATGGAGGTCAGTTCACATGCTGCAGATCAGGATAGGATAGCAGGATTGAGGTTTGCGGGTGCGGTGTTTACTAATCTATCTCATGATCACTTAGACTATCATAAAACCTTCGATCATTATATAAAAGCTAAGAAAAAGTTCTTTGACAGATTGGATACCGAAGCATTTGCGCTAGTAAATACGGACGATAAGAGAGGATTAGTGATGTTACAGAATTGTAAAGCTCGTCACAAAACCTATGCGCTTAAACAAATGGCTGATTTCAAAGCAAAGATCATGGATATTTCCTCGATGGGTTTGCAGCTGAACATAGATGATCGCCCATTTTATACAAGGCTAACCGGTGCATTTAATGCTTATAATTTGCTGGCTGTATTTGGAGTCGCCACTCTATTGGGAGAAGATAAGGAACAGGTGTTGCAGATATTAAGTGGTGTCGAAGGAGCTCGTGGGCGTTTGGAATGGGTAGAACTGGATGATACAAAATTTAAAGTGTTGGTAGATTATGCCCATACACCTGATGCTCTAGAAAATGTTCTGGAATGTATCCGTGGTTTTCGTAGAGTGCCTCAGCAAATCGTTGCTGTGTATGGTTGCGGTGGAGATCGGGATAAGAGCAAACGACCCTTAATGGGTGAATTAGGAGCTCGATTGGCTGATAAAGTAATATTTACAGCCGACAATCCAAGGTCAGAGGATGCGGATGCCATTATGGATGAAATGATGAATGGTGTTAGAGAGGAGCATGGAGGAAAAGTTCTTCGCATAGCTGATCGAAAAACGGCTATACAAACTGCGTTAATGTTGGCCAAACCTGGAGATATTGTTTTGATTGCCGGTAAAGGGCACGAGACGTACCAGGAAATTAAAGGAATACGGTATCCATTTGACGATAGACAAGTAGTAAAAGATATAATAAGGGGTTTATCTCCTTTGTAAGAGCAGGTTTTTTTTCTCAGGTTGGTTAACAGTTGCAGCAGGCCGTAAGGGTGAAGTCTTTGGCCGGATAGATCCTGGCTTGCTGCCAACTGTGATTTTTTTGGACGAATAGCCTAATAACTCATGCTGTACCATTTATTTGAGTATATCCATAGCCAATTTGATCTTCCCGGATCAGGCTTGTTCCGATTCATAACTTTCAGAGCATCAGTAGCTATCTTATTGTCACTGATTATTTCTATTGTTTTTGGCGATAGAATTATTCAATTTTTGCGTCGCAAACAGGTCGGGGAGACTATTCGTGATCTTGGTCTAGAAGGACAAATTCAGAAGAAAGGAACCCCTACGATGGGCGGTATTATTATTATCATGGCCATCATGATTCCTTGTCTTTTATTAGCCCGACTTGACAATGTGTATATTCAAATCATGCTGCTCTCTACCATATGGATGGCCGTAATTGGATTTATAGATGACTATATAAAAGTTTTTAAGAAAAATAAGGACGGTCTCAAAGGGCGGTTTAAAATTATGGGACAGGTTGGTCTGGGCTTAATAGTTGCGTTGACCATGTTGCTTCATGAGGATGTTAACGTGAGGGTGACGTTAGAGGAGGCTGAAAAAAAAGGTTATCAAATTGAGCGAGTAGTTTCCGCTCAGGATTCAAAAGGAGATTGGCGTCAGATGGCCTATGTGAAGGAACCCATAACCAATATACCCTTCATAAAGAACAATAGCCTTAACTATCAGTTGTTTTTTCAGACTTTTACCGACAACGCGGATCAGTTAGTATGGATTTTGTTTATCCCTTTGGTGATTTTTATAGTTACTGCAGTGTCGAATGCAGCCAATATCACTGATGGTTTGGATGGATTGGCTGCCGGGACTACAGCCATTATCGCCGCAACATTAGCTCTATTTGCCTATGTGTCCGGTAATACCGTAATGGCCGACTACCTCAATATTTTTTATATACCCTATTCTGGTGAGTTGGTAATTTTTGCGGGCTGCTTTCTCGGAGCTTGTATTGGTTTTCTATGGTACAATGCTTATCCTGCTAAGGTATTTATGGGTGACACAGGTAGTCTAACGATTGGAGGTATCGTAGCCGCTATGGCAATTATATTGCGAAAAGAATTATTGATTCCCGTTTTATGTGGGATTTATCTGATTGAAAATCTATCGGTTATTGTGCAGGTATTTTACTTTAAGTACACTCGCAAGAAGTGTGGTGAGGGTCGTCGTATTTTTCTTATGGCTCCCTTGCATCATCATTATCAAAAGAAAGGTATTCATGAAGCTAAGATTGTTACACGCTTTTGGATCATAGGTATTTTGTTGGCTATCATTTCTTTTATCACGCTAAAAATACGCTAATGGAGAAGCAGGTTTGTATTCTTGGTGGAGGCGAAAGCGGCGTGTGGGCGGCAATATTGGCTAAGGCAAAAGGTTATAATCCTGTTTTATTGGATGGGTCGATGCTAAAGTTGGATGTAAAAGACCGTCTTGACAAGGAAAAAATTCACTATGTAGAAAACTGTATATCCATACCGCCACAGAATTATGAAAGGGTAGTAGTAAGCCCGGGAATACCCGATGCTCATGCCTGGGTGCAATATTTTAACGAATGTGGATTGCGTATTGAGTCGGAACTCGAATTTGCCAGTACATTCAATGAAAAGCCGATTTGTGCAATTACAGGAAGTAATGGAAAAACGACCACTTCCAAACTAATATACCACATGCTCAATACTGCTGGTCTGAACGTGGCTTTGGGGGGAAATTATGGTGAATGTTTCTCGCATTTATTGATGGAAAAACCGGATGCTGAAGCGTATGTCCTGGAAGTAAGTAGTTTTCAATTGGATCATGTTCACTCATTTGCACCAAGGGTTTCTGTAATACTTAACATCACTCCTGATCACTTAGACAGGTATGAATATGATTTTGAAAAATATGCGGCTTCAAAATTGCGCATTTTAAGCAAACAGCAATCATCTGATTTAGTTATCCTGAACCAAGATCTTTTGATTAGAAAAATGCAGTTTTCGAAAGAGTTCATGCCGGAAGTTCGCTGGGTAGCTTTGCCTGAATCAGGACAGCGTCAGGTGACATTGGCCAATGGGGAGCATTATGAATTGCCTTCTGATCGGTTGCTGGGCAGACATAATGGGTTCAATGCCCATTGCGCATTGGAAGCTGCTCGATATTTTACCGACAATAGTGATGCCATTCAAAATGCTCTCAGAACATTTGAAGGTGATCCACACCGGTTGGAATACTTAGGTGAATATGATGGGGTATTGTTTGTAAACGATAGTAAAGCCACAAATGTGGATTCGGTTTATTATGCGTTGGAGGCAATGCAACGCCCGGTTATATGGGTAGCTGGTGGACAAGACAAAGGCAATGTATATGAAATGCTGGATTCCTTAGTGAGAGACAAGGTAAAAGCTATAGTTTGCATGGGGAAAGACAATCGAAAAATCAGGGAACATTTTGCTGGATTTGGTCTACCGATTTTCGAAACAGACAGCGCCTCAGCAGCGGTGAGTACGGCTGTAAGTGTTTCATTGCCAGGAGATGTGGTGTTATTGTCGCCTGCATGCGCAAGTTTTGATTTATTTAAAAATTATATGGATAGGGGCAATCAGTTTCGCGAGGCGGTGTATTTATTAAGAAAAAATTGAATTTATTTTTTTTTTAATTTATAAAATTGCATATTTGCAGTATCTTACACTTATAGATAAAGTGTAATACTCAAGAGTGTCATTATAAGAAAACGAATATGTTGATCACGCAGCACATAGACAGAGAATTGAAAGGAGATCGCCAGATCTGGTTTCTGTTTATATTGCTATGTTTGATGTCTTTGCTCGCTGTTTACAGCTCTACGGGTACTAAGGCTTTCTTAGAAAAAGATGGGAACACTATACTTTATTTGATGAAACATGGTGTTGTATTGGCCTTGGGTATTGCATGTGCGTATGTTTCTCATTTACTTCATTACATGAAGTATGCAAGGTTTGCGCCGCTTTTATTGATATTGGCCATTCCATTGTTGTTGTATACCAAGTTTTTTGGTTTAGAAATCAATCATGCCAGACGATGGTTGGAGTTTCCGCTGCTTGGGTTGACTATTCAAACGTCGGATTTTGCCAAATTGGCTTTAATAATTTACCTGGCAAGAACTATTTCTATGAAACAGGAGCAAATAAAAGACTTTAGAAAAGGATTTATCCCTCTTTTGCTACCTGTTGTGCTCATTTGTGGTTTGATAGCTCCCGAGAATTTATCAACGGCTGCGATTTTATTTTTTACCAGTTTCGTGATGATGTTTGTCGGCAGGGTTAGCATAAAGCATCTTTTTGGTCTTCTAATGTCCGGGGTATTAATGCTTGGCCTTATTTTAATGCTTGGTCGCTTAATTCCTAGTTTTGCTAGGGTTCAAACCTGGGAGAACAGGATACTGAATTTTATGGGAATAGCGCCAGAAGGTGCAGAAAAGCCAGATACTTATCAGGTAGATATGGCGAAGGTAGCCATTGCCAATGGCGGTTGGCTGGGTGTTGGTCCCGGCAATAGTTTTCAACGAAATTATCTTCCGTATCCTTATGCGGATTTTATATACGCGATCATTTTTGAAGAATATGGGCTCGTAGGTGGGTTATTTGTTATAGGTTGTTATTTATGGTTGTTTTTCCGCTGTGTCAAATTGGTGACGAGGAGTCCAAGGGCTTTTGGTGCCATTTTGGCCATGGGGCTAAGTTTGTTGCTCATGGTACAAGCTTTTATAACCATGGCGGTAAGTGTCAATTTACTTCCTGTAACTGGGGTGAATCTCCCCCTGATTAGTATGGGCGGAACATCGATTATATTTATTGGCCTCACTTTAGGAATCATCCTCAGCGTGAGCAAATATATAGAGTCGCCTGCTCAAGATGATCAATCTGTTGCTAATGAGCAAGCAGATTAGAGTGATTATAAGCGGTGGTGGTACGGGAGGTCATATATTTCCCGCATTGGCCATAGCAGATGCACTCAAGGTGGAATTTCCATCTATTGACATATTGTTTTTAGGCGCGCGTGGCAAAATGGAGATGCAAAAGGTGCCCCATGCAGGTTATCCTATCAAAGGATTATGGATAAGTGGATTTCAGAGGTCATTGACTCTTAAAAATTTACTCTTTCCACTTCGTGTGTTGGTGAGTTTGGCGCAGACTAAGTATTATCTGTTACGATTTCGACCGCATGCTGTGATTGGAGTGGGAGGATACGCAAGCGGTCCGACAGTTTTTGTTGCCAGAATGCTCGGGATGTTTACTGCTATTCAAGAGCAAAATGCACTACCGGGCATGACGAATAGAATTCTTGGAAAGTGGGTTCATAGAATCTATACGGCTTATTCTGGAATGGGAGTGTATTTTCCTGAAAAGAAAATCCTGTGTACAGGAAATCCTGTGAGGAAACAGATTCAGGATTTTGCTACTCCAAGGACGGAGGGTCTTTTGCACTTTGGATTGTCTCCTTCCAAAAAGACTATTTTGGTGATGGGCGGAAGCTTGGGTGCTGGTATTTTTAATGAGTGCATGGCTATGGCCTCTTCGCTCATTGAATCTTATTCAGAAGATATTCAGTGGATATGGCAATCGGGCAAATCCTATGAAGCGCAATATGCTAAGGAGCGTACTGCTTCGTTGTCTAATGTTTGTTTTAGGGCATTTCTGGATGATATGGATAAAGCGTATGCTGCAGCAGATTTGGTGATAAGCAGAGCAGGAGCAATGGCCATTGCAGAATTGGCTACACTTGGAAAGGCAGCTATTTTGACACCTTCACCATTTGTTGCTGAGGATCATCAAACAGTCAATGCAAAGGCTTTGGAATCGAAAAGTGCCATTGTAATGATTACACAACTGGCTGCCAAAGAGCGATTGATAAGCGAGGCGATTGAATTAGTTAAAGATGAAGCTGCATGTGCATTATTGTCCAAGAATGTCCGCGCATTTGCTTTTGAAAATGCGGCTGGTAAAATAGCTGTAGATATATTAAGCCACTTAACATCCAGAAAGTATGGATCTTGAGCGCGTAAAAAAGATATTTTTTGTCGGAATTGGAGGTATTGGCATGAGTGGTCTTGCCCGATATTTCAAGCTTGCCGGCAAAGAGATATATGGATACGATAGGGTATCTACCAGCCTTACCAAAATGTTGGAGGCTGAGGGTATGAATATTATTTATACCGAAGATTTGAATGGTTTTCCAGGGGATATAGACCTTATTATTAGGACACCAGCAGTTCCTGCTCATAACATCTTTTTATCTGCAGGAAAAAAGCTAAGTGTGCCAATAATGAAGCGCGCTCAGGTACTTGGTGAAATTAGTCGTTCGTATCGTGCTGTTGCTGTCGCAGGCACACATGGTAAAACGACCACAAGTTCTATGGTTGCTTGGTTGCTGAAAAGTTGTGGGGTGGATTGTTCTGCATTTTTAGGAGGTATAGCATTGAATTTCCAGAGTAATTTTCTATTTGGGCAGAGCAATGTTGTCGTGTTGGAGGCAGATGAGTATGATCGTTCTTTTCTTCAATTGAGTCCTGAAATAGCGGTAATAACAAGCATGGATGCTGACCACTTGGATATATATGGATCCAAAGGTAGTGTACGAACAG
>CAYUZA010000054.1:0-14450 GCA_964449535.1 uncultured Saprospiraceae bacterium | reverse complement strand
CGATAGCGCCATCAAAATCGCCGTTTGACTCTGCCAGCGCCTGCTTGCAATCCATCATACCAGCTCCAGTTATATCACGCAAGCGCTTTACATCGCCTGCTGAAATTTGTAATTCACTCATTTCAGATGTTTTTAAAATATATTTGAGTTAAGAAGAAATGATTATGGTTTATGCCACCTCTTCGCCTTCTTTTTCAGACTTTTTAGTAGCATTTCTATCATCCAGACCTTCTTTAATAGCCTGGGTGATGTATCTGGTAATTAATGCGATAGATTTGCTAGCATCGTCGTTTGCTGGTATCGCATAATCAACCAAATTGGGATTAGAATTAGTATCTACCATAGCAAAAGTCTTAATGCCCAATTTCGTAGCTTCTGCCAAAGCCAAATGCTCGTGAGAAATATCCACTATAAAAATAGCAGAAGGCAAGCGATTAATATTGGCAACACCATTCAACACGCGACCTAGCTTTTCTTTTTCACGGCTAAGCGTTAGACGTTCTTTTTTAGTAACACTGGTCAATGATCCGTCAGCCAACATTTTTTCAATGTTTTGCATTTTTTTGACAGAGCGGCGGATAGTTACGAAGTTTGTCATCATACCACCCAACCAACGATCAGTGACATAAGGCATGTTAACGGATTGTGCTGCAGCAGACACGATATCACGTGCTTGCTTTTTCGTAGCGACAAACATGATTTTTTTACCTGCACGGGCCAGATTACGAACCGCATCGGCAGCTTCTTCCAATTTCTCGGAAGTTTTATTAAGGTCTATCAGGTGGATTCCTTTACGCTCAGAAAATATATAAGGGCGCATTTTAGGATTCCACTTGCTCTTCATATGGCCATAGTGTACTCCTGAATCCAGTAAATCTTTATATGATGGTTTTTCCATTTCCCTATTATTTTTGAATATTCAAACAGATTTTGATACGTAGTATTAACGCTTGCTGAACTGGAAGCTCTTTCTCGCCTTTGGTTTACCGTATTTTTTACGTTCTACCTCACGGGCGTCTCTGGTAAGAAGCTTATTTGATTTTAAAGCAGGCTTATTGTCCACATTCACTTGAACCAAGGCGCGGGAAATGGCCATACGTATAGCCTCAGCCTGCCCTTTGATCCCACCTCCTTGAACATTGATATTCAAGTCATATGCTGCTGTAGCCTCCAAAGCTATAAAAGGTTCATTGACCTTGTTTTGGATATGCATTTGAGGAAAATATTCCTTCAAATCCTTACCATTGATGATTATTTTTCCATTACCCTCTTGAAGGTAAACCCGGGCAACTGATGACTTACGTCTTCCGGTAGCATTAAATTTTTCCATACGTTCGCTTAAAATTTGAATGTTTCAGGTTGTTGCGCCTGGTGAGGATGCTCAGCACCTGTGTAAACGAAAAGTTTTTTAATCATGGCTCTTCCCAGTTTTGTCTTAGGAAGCATACCTTTTACCGCCATTTCCAGGATAGCTTCCGGACGCTTGTCTAACTGCATTTCTGCAGTGCGGAAGCGCTGACCTCCAGGATAGCCTGTATAGTGGATGTATTCCTTTTGTTTCCATTTTGAACCTGTAAAACGAACTTTGTCCGCATTAACCACTACCACATAATCACCCGTATCAACATGGGGCGTAAAATCCGGCTTGTGTTTACCTCTCAAAACGGATGCGATACGTGAGCTCAAACGGCCCACTACTTCTCCTTCCGCATCGATCACGTACCACTTGCGATCTACGTCCTCCTTGCGTCTGGATTCTGTCTTATAACTTAATGTATTCACGTTGTTCAGTTTTTTTAAATTAAACCTGCTTTCAAAAAGCCCCGCAAAGGTACGGCTATAATCATCATTCCACAAACTTTTTGCACAAAAAAAATAACACCACCTGTTCTAACTGCTTGAAAAACAGTTAAATTTTTGACCTATTTCAGATAAACATAGCCTACAATGGCATCGCATCCCTGTAACGATTAACTTCAAAAGCTATGATGTTAAGACTTTTTGTTCGTAAATTCGATATATATTGTATGACATTAATTAAAAACGCATCCATGAAGGAAGAATTTGCATTTCAGGGCAAAACGGTTTTTATTTCGGGATCCACCCGGGGCATTGGACTTGCCATAGCTGTTCGTCTAGCGAAGGAAGGAGCCAACATAGTCATTACAGGTAAAACGATTGATCCGCATCCTGCACTTGAAGGAACATTGAAAACTGCAGTTGCAGAAATAGAGGTATTAGGGGCAAATGTTATTGGAATTCCAATGGATATTCGCCATGAAGACCAAGTATCTAATGCTGTAGCACAGGCGGCTCAACATTTTGGGGGTATTGACATCTTAGTCAACAACGCTAGTGCTATTGATCTAAGTGACACCAGATCTCTTACTATGAAGCGCTTTGATCTCATGCAGCAAATTAACACGCGAGGTACATTTATGGTCTCTAAATTTGCCATTCCGTGGCTATTGAAGAGTGACAATCCACATATTCTGACCCTTTCGCCTCCATTGCAAATGGACGACCGTTGGTGGGGCCAACATGTTGCGTACACTTTATCCAAATACAGCATGAGTTTAATCACTCGAGGTCTGGCAGAAGAATTTAAAGAGGAGGGTTTGGCTTGCAATGCACTGTGGCCTAAAACTACTATAGCTACTGCCGCTATACGCAATTTGCTTGGAGGAGAACAAATTATACGGCTATCTCGAAAACCCGAAATTGTAGCAGATGCGGCATTTTATATACTCCAAAAAAAAGCCAGCCTTACGACTGGACAATTTTTTATAGATGAAGATGTACTTCGAGAAAAAGGCATCACCGATTTTAATCACTACGCAGTCGTGCCTGGTTCAGAACTAATGCCCGACATATTTTTATAACTAATTGTTTATCAAAACCGAAGTCATCGTCAGAGAACCTGCTACAGCCTTGTCGTTAAATAGAAAAACATCTTCTTTGTCTTTCTCTTGTAACGCTAGTGTATATAAGAGTGGTAAGTAGTGTTCTGGCGTCGGTATAGCTAAGTCAAACGATCTACCTTGGGCACGATATCTGATAAGCTCAGTGTGCTGTCCAGAGCGAATGAATCGCTTCATGCTATCACTCGCCTCCCTGGCCCAATCATAAGCAAAATCATCGGCATTCATTTTGTCCCACGCTACCTTACCTAGATTGTGCACCATATTACCACTACCTACAATAAGCACCCCTTTTTTGCGAAGTGGGGCTAATTCTTTAGCGAGTGTGTAATGTTCTTCAGGGCTTTTGTATATATCCAGACTCAATTGAATAACCGGTATATCCGCTTTTGGATAAAGGTGTTTAATAACAGACCACGCCCCATGATCCAAACCCCATTGATGGTCTAAACCTATGGCGTATTTTTCCAATGTCTGTTGAATATCCTTTGCCAGGGAGGGGCTCCCCGGCGCAGGATATTGAATTTCGTAAAGTGCTTTAGGGAATCCGCCGAAATCATGAATAGTTTTGGGTTGTTGCATGGCCGTAACCCATGTACCTTTTGTTTCCCAATGAGCCGATATGCATAAAATTGCCTTGGGAATGGGAATTTGCTTAGAAACAGATCGAAATCCTTTTACAAAATCATTTTCCTCTATAGCATTCATTGGACTACCATGCCCCAAAAAAAGTACTGGCATTTTGCGGGTTGTTTCCCACTTTTGGGCAATGCTCCCTAAAGTATGAAGACTAGTAGCCGCCAAGGGCAGACCCATTAAAGATTGTAAAAAATGCTTCCTATTCATCTCGGGGAAGTTTATTTCAAAATTAAGCTTGTTTTACAAATTGCACCTCACCACTTATGCGCACTTCATCGCTCACAAGAACGCCACCAGTTTCAAGTGCTGCATTCCATGTGAGATCTTACTATTCGTGGTAATACAGGGGAGGTTTCTCTTGATGTGGAGTTTGGCGGTATCAATAAAGATCCATGGGGCAACGAAAAAGCAGGTTTTTCCGTTTCAGGAACCATCTCTCGCAAGGATTGGGGGCTTCCACTGTTCACCTTTAATATGATTAAATGATTTTCCTAGGAAAACCATTTCCTGATAATGTTCACAATCAAAAAAATCTGCGCCTTTTAAATGAGCATCCCTGTTATCATCATTTGTGAATACAGAAGAGGTATCAACCGTGACTTTAATGGATGCAGAAGAAAAATCCTCACCGTGTATTTCAGCATGAAACTTTCGGAATTCGCCCTTCACGTTAGAAATCATCAAATGCTTTACTTTGAATAGCAATTCGCTATGCGACGGGTCTAAAACCCATTTAGTGGAACTTGACATAATGTTAAATTTTATTTTACATGTTAATTAATGTATAAACATCTAATTTTGAGAAATAGTTCCGCTTGTTCAAATTACATTGCATTAGTCCATTTTTTTGCCAGGTGCTTTATTCTGCCAAAAAGCAAAATATACAATTTTTAAAATGCTAAATTGCTTTTTTCTTATTTAATATTTTTTATTTGTATCATATTGCCGTACATTTAATTTTTGTATTTTTCTGCCAAACTATTGCCTCATTTTTCATTTAAGCTTATGACCATTGGAATTCTAAAGGAACCCGCATTTGAACGAAGGGTAGCCATATTACCCGAAATAGTGGGAGAATATACAAAAAGAGGCATTCAAGTGCTTGTAGAGAAAAACGCTGGCCAGGGGGCATATCGATCTGATAAGGACTATGATAATGCTGGTGCGACAATAACAGACCGAAAATCTGTATTCCAAAATGCACAAATAATCATTGGAATTCACCCCCCGGATGTGAGTGAGTGGGACGATATTCCTACAGGGGCTGTAGTTGTATTTGTGTTCAATCCATTACAATATTTAGACAGGGTAAAGGCCATAGTACCCAAAAATATTACTGCCTTTAGTTTGGATATGCTACCCCGCACTACCCGAGCTCAAGCTATGGACATTCTAAGCAGCATGGCCACTGTTGCAGGATATAAAGCGGTACTATTAGCTGCCAATCACCTTCCGCAGTTTTTTCCAATGTTCATGACTGCTGCTGGAACAATTTCACCTGCAAAAGTCCTTATTTTGGGAGCAGGTGTAGCAGGTCTTCAAGCAATCGCTACAGCTCGTAAACTAGGAGCAGTTGTGCATGTCTTTGATGTGCGCAATGCTGTAAAAGAAGAAGTTATGAGCCTTGGAGGCAAATTTGTAGAGGTAGAAGGGGCTGTGGATATAAAAGGGGCAGGGGGCTATGCAGTGGAACAAGGTGAAGATTTTTTGGAGCGACAAAGAAAAGCCATTCATGATATTGCCATCAAATGCAATGTCGTCATTTGTACCGCTCAAATCCCGGGTAAAAAAGCGCCTATTTTACTATATGAAGAGACGATAAAAGAAATGACACCGGGATCAGTAGTCGTGGATCTGGCAGCAGCCTCGGGAGGCAACTGCGCCTTAACCCAAAATGACTCGATCATACAAGCTCATGGTATTACCATCATTGGAGATAGCAATCTTCCAGCTAGCCTACCGGTAGATAGTAGCCGAATGTTTGGCAAAAATCTTTTACAGTTTATTCAATTAATCATAAAAAACGGACAAGTAGACGTAAACCTTGAAGACGATATAGTGGAATCCACCTGTATCAGCCACCATGGTACAATACCTTCTCCCAGAATTCAGGGTTTGATTAACCTTTAAATCGCTACCAAATGGACAATATACTACAATACATCGGAGAAAATATAGCCACTATTTACATACTCGCATTATCCGTATTTCTCGGCATCGAGGTTATTAAAAATGTGCCGGCAATTTTGCACACCCCTCTTATGAGTGGTGCCAATGCCATACATGGCGTAGTACTTATTGGTGGAATTATAATTTTAGGACAGGCAGATGTACACGACTACATTACGTTAACGCTAGGATTTCTTGCCACTGTAATGGGCACACTTAATGTTGTAGGCGGTTTTGTGGTTACTGACCGAATGCTGGAAATGTTTCGCAAAAAAACAAAAAAGTAAACCATGCAGGCACCCATTGTTGATATTGCATACCTTATAGCCTCTCTATCATTCATACTAGGGTTAAAAATGCTCAGCCATCCTGATACTGCTCGAAAAGGTAATCTACTGGCTGGAGGTGGCATGTTATTAGCCATTTTGGTGACGCTAACTTTGTACCAACAAAATGGTAAGACAATGTCTAATCACGCCTTAATTGCAGGTGGCATTTTATTAGGTACAGGATTAGGCTACTGGATGGCAAAAAAGGTAAAAATGACTGCGATGCCCCAAATGGTGTCTTTTTTTAACGGTATGGGTGGAGCATGTGCGGCAGTAATCGGGATAGTCGAATTTTCTCATTACGCGCCGCAGGAAAGCCTTATGAATGGTGAAGTTTTTACCATGCTTGCGGGCTTGGTCATTGGTGCAGTATCCTTTTCCGGAAGTTTAGTGGCATATGGCAAACTAGAGGGGAAAATCGGGGATAAGGGATTTTCAGTTCTCACTTGGATCAATATAGGATTGCTCGCTACAATAGGAATTTTGACGGTTATAACCATGTTGCAACCCAATGTTAATACTACGTTTGCTTATGCTTTACTGGCTATTGCGCTACTTTATGGGATTACTTTCGTACTACCTATTGGAGGGGCCGATATGCCCGTAGTGATTTCATTGCTGAATAGTTTTACTGGAGTTGCAGCCGCTTTCGGAGGGTTTTTATACCAAAATCAAGCCATGCTTACTGGAGGTATTTTGGTAGGGTCTGCTGGCACAATATTAACTATATTGATGTGCAATGCGATGAATAGATCCTTACTCAATGTTATCATAGGTTCATTCGGCAAATCCAAAAGCTTGACCAACGACAACACAACCATTCAAGGAGCGATACGGGAAATTAGTGTTAGCGATCTGGCTGTACAACTCAAATATAGTTCTAGAGTGCGTATCGTACCTGGGTATGGACTTGCTGTTGCACAAGCACAGCATTTGTGTCATGAATTGGAAAAATTACTCGAAGATGGGGGTGTAGATGTTAAGTTTTCAATTCACCCTGTTGCAGGCAGAATGCCCGGACACATGAATGTTTTACTAGCGGAGGCAGACGTTCCCTACGAAAAGCTACAAGAAATGGAGGAGGCTAATGATGAAATGGAGCGTACAGATGTAGTTCTGATTATTGGAGCAAACGATGTGGTAAATCCTGCGGCAAAAACTGACCCCTCCTCTCCTATTTATGGAATGCCGATTTTGGAAGTTGATCGCGCTAAAATGACTGTAGTCATGAAAAGGGGCATGAGTGCTGGATACGCAGGTATTGAAAATGCCTTATTCTTTAGTGATAAAAACAGAATGTTATTTGGGGATGCAAAAGCCACCTTACAAAAAATTGTTCAAGAGCTTAAAAACCTATAGTATTGCTTGTTTTCAAGCGCCCGATCATTTTATAGCCATCAACATAAATTGTTAATTTCCATTTATCTGTTAACAATTTAAGAATTGATTCGTTTTCTGATTTTTAAAGATTGTTTTCATAGTACAATAAAGATCGTCTTGTGTCTTTACACCTGTAGATTATAAAAATTATGCAATCGTTATTTATGGTCCTACGATAGATCAACACTTTACTAAGCCAAAATGGCAAACTTCATGGCAAGTCAATTCCAATTTTCACTACATGGTAAGCGGTACTAGGAATTTCATTGGTGTAGAGCTAAATAAAGAATGGATAGGTGCAGATTTTTCTATGATTGTAAGACCGCAGATGCGCATAGAAATTACTGAAAAATTGATGGTAGGAATAGTGACAGGCATACCAATAACGCGAAGAAACGAGCGATTTAGTTCCTTTTTACGTCTTATATATGAGCCGGGTCACTAACAAGAATTTTGCTAATCTAAACAATCAACAGAAGATATAACCTTCATGATTCCTGGGCATTAAAAATATCTTCAACATTGAGTTTATGTGTTTTAGAGAATTGTGGAAACTAGTATTTAGTTCATCGTTTATCAACAGAAGACTTCAGTAGTTTCTGTTCTCGAAATGCTTTAGTTACCTTTACAGAATGAATTATCTGACGCTCGAAAACATCCGCAAAAGCTACGGCGAAAAAGTCCTTTTTGCCGGTGTCAATGCCTACATCAACAAAGGGGACAAAATTGCCCTTATCGCCCGCAATGGCACTGGAAAAACCTCACTGCTGGATATTATTGCAGGTCGAGAAATGCCCGAAGGGCATGACGCCCGGGTATTGCTCGCCAAGGGCATACGGGTGGGATTCCTGGAGCAGGAGCCGGCACTGAATGACGCCAGGACGATTTTTGAGGAAGCCATGCAGAGCGAAAATCCGGCCGTAAAGGCGGTGCGTGAGCACCTACTGGCCGTAGCAACCGGACAAGGCCTAGAACATGCCATGCTGAAAATGGACGAACTACAGGCATGGGACCAAGAAGCTAGGGTCAAGGAAATTCTCTCTCGACTCAAAATTGACCAGCACGACAAAAAAGTGTCTATGCTATCCGGAGGGCAACGCAAGCGACTGGCACTGGCAAAACTGCTGATCGACGATCCTGAGTTTCTCATCCTGGACGAACCCACCAACCACCTGGATCTCGATATGATCGAATGGCTGGAGGAGTACCTGCAACAGCCAAATATCACTCTGCTCATGGTCACGCATGATCGTTATTTTTTGGAATGTGTTTGCGACCAAATGCTGGAACTGGAGCATGGCAGCCTTACCAAATACACGGGCAACTATTCAGAGTATCTGATGAAAAAAGCCATGGCTCAAGAAAATGAAGCCATTGAGTTTGATAAAACTCAGAAACTCTTCCGAAAGGAGCTGGATTGGGTCCGCCGGCAACCTAAAGCCCGCACCACCAAAGCCAAGTCCCGGGTGGACAAGTTTGAAGAAATAAAGGAACAGGTAAGCGGCCGTCACCGGGAGGAAGAAATGAAGATAGAAATCAAACCGGCGCGCTTAGGCACCAAAATTGTGGAAGCCCATCAGGTGAATAAGGCCTTTGGCGACCATGTTTTGCTACGTTCGTTTAACTACAAATTTAAAAAAGGAGAACGGGTAGGTATTGTAGGCCCCAACGGAGCCGGCAAATCCACCTTTCTCAAGCTGCTCACCGGCGGCCTGGAACCCGATACGGGAAAAATTGTAATTGGAGACAATACCGTGTTTGGATATTACTCCCAGGATGGCATGAAGCTCGCCGAAGACAAACGCGTGATCGACGTCATCACCGATATCGCAGAATACATTCCGCTCGAAAAGGGCAAACACCTCACCGCTGCATCCCTGCTGGAGAAATTCCTTTTTCCCAGATCTCAGCAGCAAGTCTATGTGAGCAAACTCTCCGGAGGCGAAAAACGCAGGCTTTACCTGCTCACTATTCTTATGCAGAATCCCAATTTTCTGATTCTGGATGAGCCGACCAATGACCTCGACATTTACACGCTTCAGGTGCTGGAAGACTACCTGGAAGACTTTCCGGGCTGCCTGATGATCGTTTCTCACGACCGGTACTTTCTGGACAAGCTCACCACCCATCTGTTTGTATTCGACGGTCAGGGCAATGTCCAGGATTTCAATGGAAACTACAGTGAATATCGCCTCAAAGCCAGCCAGCAGCCTTCCGCTTCCGCGCAACGCCCGTCAGCCACGTTGACTGTCCCTTCTGCGGAAGCAACAGCAGGACTGAACGACAAGGAGCGAAGAGAACTGCACAATCTCGAAAAGGAAATCAGCAAACTGACCATTGAGAAGCAGGAAATCATGCGCCTTTTTCAGGAAGGGCTGGATGATGCGGCAAAGGCGGAAACATTGTCGGTTCGCCTGGGTGAATTGAACGATTTGCTGGAAGAAAAAGAAATGCGGTGGCTCGAACTGGAAGAAAAAAAATAAGGGTATGTGTGGCCGGTCTTCTCTGACTGTGACGGAAAAACAACTCGAAGAGCGCTTCGGCTCGACCTTTTATTCAGAGGATCTGGAGCGCTACAATCCTTTGCCCAATTTTAACGTAGCACCCACTCACCGCATGCCGGTCATTCCCATGGAAGATGCTGAGCATTTCAGACCCATGGCCTGGGGACTGGTCCCTTTTTGGGCTGACTCACCGGCTATCGGATCGCGAATGATCAATGCCCGGGCAGAAACGATAAGCGAAAAAACCGCATTCCGGCACTGCCTTCCATCCAGACGCTGCCTGGTACCCATGGATGCCTGGTACGAATGGATCAAACAAGACAAAACACGCATTCCGTATCGGATTTTTGTAGAGGGTCAGACCGTTTTTGCCGTAGCCGGTCTATTTGACATCTGGAAGAATCCGGATGGATCTCTATTGCACTCTTATACCGTGATTACCCGCGATGCCGATTCGTCCATAGCCCACATGCATGACCGCATGCCGGCCGTTCTTTCTCCGGAGACGGAAAAGCTTTGGCTGGATAATACCCTGTCGCCGCAGCAATCACTGGAATTGTTGCTCCAGCCATCCCCTCTCACCTACTCCTGGTACCGGGTCAGCGATCGTATCAATAAAGTGGGTAATAATGACGTTAGCCTCACTATACCCGTGGAGAATCCAGATACTACTGCTGGGGATGGTCAGCTAAGTTTATTTTAAAACGCAAATCCAATGGCAATTTGCCAGGACAAATTAGTCCGGGCATCGTTGCGCAAGGCTCCCTGCTGACCGTCCAGGTCCCGTAGAGACACAAACATATCGGGATTAAACACATTGGAGAGGCCGTACTGAACCCGTCCACCCAGGTATAGCCCCTTGGTAAAATAATACGACAAGCCCCCGGTAAGTCCGTAATCAAATGCCCGCAGGAGACTACCTGTCTTTTCTGTATGTTCAAAATAAGCGCCCTGCGTCTTAGGAATCGGATAGGGTTCACCTCCGATCCGCACAGGAATTACTTCACCGCTGAATGGTTGCGAATAATCTGGCAATACATCCGAACGGTAATTTTGCTCCAGAAACACGGTCATATTTACATTTTGTGGAGAAGGACTGGTAAATGTGAAGCTGCCTCCACCTTCAGCCCGGATTAGTACAGAGGCATAAAATCCTCCGTGGACCTCCAGCTTTTTCAAAAATTTGGCATAAAAAGTGACCGGAAAATCAAAATGCGAGGATGATATGTCCAATATATAGTTACGATCACCATTTACAATTTCTCTCCGACCTTCTGTGTTTCGAAACACAAAATACGATGGTCCATCATACCGAACTCGACTCCCTTTTTGCGTATAAATAGCCTCTATATTCAATCCGTAATTTTCGGCATAGTCAAATTTGTACCGCATACCGGCTCCTAAATGAAAGCCGCTGACATAGCCCAGCTGCTCTTGTGCCTGTCCATTGGCATCCGTCAAAACAGGCCCTTGCAAAGTAGACATTGTTAATCCGGCACGAAAAATGCTGCCAAATCCCTGCGCTGACAGACATTGCACTATCAGCACTCCCAAAGAGATCAAAAATATTCTGATTAACATTGCGGGTGTATTTGCGTTTATAAAGCGCAAAAATAGTCCATTTGCAGAAAATTTCGGCATCTCAGACATATCCCTTTCATGATTAACTCAAGGTGAATCGAATTCGAATACCAGAATTTATATTAGTAATCGGGAAAGAAAGGGTCGTAGCCGGCACAGTTCGTGAATAATCTACAAAAATCCGTACTGTTAAGGACTTACTTACATCATATTCTACATTTGGATTGAAGGTAGTGCGGCGTGTCCCCCTTGTGGGTATCGCAGGCTGCTCTTGATCCAGCAAGTGAATAACAGTGACATCATCTCTTAGGGAGAAATCCATATTGAATCGCAAGTTGTTGGCAGTTCGGCCTCCCTTGCCTCCTGGTGCTGGCGGAGATGCGGGTGTTGGGGCGTTATTTCTCGGGGTGCGCTGCTGACCTCTTGGGCGCATAAATCCGAAAACCACATTTTTGATTTCATAGCCAAAACCAACTACATATTCTGAGGAACGTGTCTCACTTAATTGAAAATCTATGAAGCTCATTTGAAGATTTCGGTTGGTGCGATAGTCCATGCGAACTCGAATATCGTTTTTGGTTTTTATGTCTACGCCTATAACAGGAGCCATAGATTCATTGATCACCACATTAGGAATTTCAAACCTTGAATAATAATTTGAAGTGATATCATTGGTAACAGAGAATGACTCATCGTATAAAGCGCTGCTATTGAATGCATTGACCATCATAGTCGATTTATAAGCATGGCTTATCCGTATGGAACTAAACAGGTTTTTAAAGGCATTCAGTCTTGACAATCCGTCATAACTAACTGCCCAATTGGGTCGCGGAATAGTTTTAAAAATGTCTAATTGCACTTTTTCCGGGTCGGCATTGGTGTATGCTGCAATGAATGATGGAATCAAAACATCAGACTGAAAGCGTCCTAAGCCGTAGGCATACTGGCTGCCATCCTTGTCATGGGGTAGGGCTGGGAGACCTAATTCTCGATTTACTCTTTGCGAAACTTGAGGCCTTATAGACTCATAATTTCTAAACATCCCGACAATATCCTGGTCAAAGAGGGTATTCAATGCCATATAAGAAACGGTGTAGGACCCCAGGTCCCTGCTATTCATACGCTCTACCTGATACAATCCATCTGGAGTACTATCTTTTAAGAAAAGCGTGTTGTTAAATGTCCTAGAGCGTGTAACATCTAAATCAATTTTAAAATCTTTGAAGGGCTCCAATGTAAGCCTGGCATCAAGGTTTTCCGTAAAATTGCGCACTACCTGTTGATTGAGCAATACGGTATCCGTGATCCATCTATTTGCAGCATAGTTATCCAGCGTAAGGTCATTTGGTTGTACACCCAATACATATGGCCAACCTGGAGCTGTCCAATTGTCATTAAGACCCATAAATCGAGGTGTGGGTGTGAATCCAGGTACAATGGATGTATAATTCTGCGAATAATTTAATCTTGCTTTGCGAATCAGCAATAAAGGTCTGAAAATAATCCTTTCGGCAAGTGTTACAGTCCTTTCTTTACTTTCTTCTTTTTTTGATTTATCATCCGGTGCAGGAGCTTTTGCAGGACCTTTTTGGTCCAGACCCCTACCTCTATCATTTGTGCCTTGTTGACTGAGGCCGGTACGCCCGGCTTGTCCGGATGATTTCTTCTCGATTTTTTGTAAATATTTGGATTTGCTGTATAATTTATCAAAATTCATATCACCATTAAGGGTTCTACCTTGTGAATTTTGGATAACATTCCCCAAAAATTCCTGCTGTAAAGCGGCGCGATTCCAAGCGTAAGTAGCATTTACATTGGCTCTTATGGTCATGAAATCAAGAAAAGGGAAGTTTTTAAGGGGTACGTTGTAGGATGCATTGATATTATGGTTAAAATTGCGCGTACGCCCTAAATTGCGAATATTGCGCCATATTTCATCACGATTGGCCATGGGATTAAAATCAGGATTGGGTCGTCCCTCCAGATCCAATTCCGGTAGTTCATCTATAATACTATTATTTACAGCACTATAATTGAGCTGAAGAGATTTTGTCAACTCCCAACGCAAATTATAATTTCTATCCCACAAAAAACGCTTATTAACCCATGTACTCAAATCATCATCGCTAAATCGAAAGCGTCTTTGTTGGTACATGCGATTAAACTGATTGGTCATAGCCAAGGTAGTGGGAATGGGGTTGAAATGAAAATCAGTTATGAATTTCAGATATTTATCTTTTTTTATTAAATTCTTAAACGGACTGATGTGAAGAGGTTTGGTAGAAAAATTATAATCCAAGCTACCTCGGTATTGATCCAGGTCATCAAATTCAATAATTGGATCCCTTCTAAAAGTGTTAGAGTACGCATAAGTAGCTGACAAGTTTTCAATGTCCCATGGCATTGGAGCGCTGGTACTACCCTGAGCTCTTTCTTTTCGGACATTGGTAAAATTGTATGCTTTTACAGCGGTATAATCAATGGCTTGCTGACGAAGAGAGTCTTTCTCTTGTTGGTTATTTGCCTCGTTTAGTTTATCCTTCAGTTCCAAATCAAAATCATAAGGATCGAACTGCGGCGTGCGGACCACATTAGTGTATTGAGCGAAGAAGGGCAGTTTTACGGTATTCTTTTCTCCCAAAAATTTATCAAGAGCGAGATTGGCAGTTAAATCGTATTGGTATACCTGCTCTCGACTGCGTTGTTGAAGCCGCTGATCCAAGGCTCCCCAACCTATAGTACTAAAGTTACCACTTACCCCAAGCACGCCGAGGTCTGCTAATTGTACATTAACTCTTGCCAAAGCTGCCACACCTCCTTGGTCTTCAAATCCAAACACCCTTAATTCATTTGCCCAAACTTCAAAACAACGTGCCTGGTCATCATCTCCAATATTTTTAACACCAATCATGATGCCTCTAACGTTT
>CAYUZA010000053.1:11496-14522 GCA_964449535.1 uncultured Saprospiraceae bacterium | reverse complement strand
CTCCCATTATTGTCCAAGGAAAAAATATAGACCTAAACTTTAACGATGCTTATTTGGTCGGTAATCAAGACAATATATCACCGACGTTTTACAGTAATACCGGAATAATTTGCAAAGACGCCGAAAATGTGACCATTAGAAATCTCCGAATTTCTAGATTTATGACTGCAATTCGGTTTGAAAATTGCAAAAATATCAGATTGGAAAATTGTGAAATAAGCTACATGAGTCGGCAACCATGGATTCAGGACCTAAGTTTTGATTCCTCTTTCGACTTAGAAAAACTCATAAATGGTGGAGCCGCTGTCCAAATTGAAGATTGTCAAGGTGTTCAGATTAGGGATAATTATTTTAATGCCAATCATATTGGTCTTAAAATATCTCGAAGCTCAGACATGGTACTGAACAATAACTTTTTTCTATTTCATTCCGGGACAGCTCTAAAAGTAGAAGCATGTCAACAAACTCACATAGCTCATAACCGCTTTGATTTCAATTTTAGCCACCCCTTGTTGAGCAAAATATCTGGCACAATATATACCCCATCCTTAAAATTGAAAAACTGCAGCAGATTTACATCTATAGAGCAAAATGGATTTTCAAAGGGATTGGCTGCAATATCTGCTGAATCTTGCTTAGACACTTTAGTCATTTCAAAGAATAATATAAGCCAAATGTTGAAACATGGGCTGCAGTTTTCGGGTAGCAAGTTCTTTTGCTTTGATAATAGGATAGAAAAGTGTGAATCTGCGGCCATATTTCATAAAATAGACCATATTGAAGCCACAAACAACTTAATCGCTGATGTTAGTTTGGCTTTCGAATTTAAGTACACACACAACTCAGCAATCGTGGCAATTAACCATAATGCTTTGAAGCATTGTGATACATTTTTTAAAATAACAGACAAGCAAAACAAAAATTTCAGCGTCGAATGGTACCAGAACTTAATAGAAAGTGATTTTATTTCTCATAAACCACTACCCCATCGATTTTTTAATAGTTGTTATGATAATATTTGGTTTGTGACTCAAAAATCAACTGATTATCTTAAGTATAAACGCATATTTTGTCGAAAAAACAAATGTTTTACAGATCTTTCGCCAGACTTAAATGCATGTAATGACTTTTTAACAGAAAAACAGTACAAGATGCCTTGGTCTCCATTTAGCGCTATACCTGGCGCTGTATCCACGGCTATAGGCATGTACGATCATATGCCAATGGAGAACATGAAAGCTGCAAACTTTGGTCCTTATGATTACAGATATCCTGCAACATTTAGTTTTTTTGATAAAAACAACCAGGTAAAACTTCAAATTCTCGGTCCACTAGGTGCATTATACTCCATCCAAAACCTGTCAGATTCTACTGATAAGCAAAAGGGAAGCTTACCCGATGAATTTTCCATTGAGAATTTTTATGCCCATTCAATTAATTCTTGGAAACTATCGATACATGGAGAAAACATGAAGTGGCCTGATGGCAGCACAACCGGACCGCTAGACACTATAAATTTGCTTTATTCCAATCAACCAAATACATCCAGCTACCATCTAAGCTGTATTATGCAATCCTCGACAAATACGCGGGTTCAGATAGACACCAATCTAATAGCACTAGGAGAAATACCATGGGATAGAATCAAACCTATTGAAGGTCAAAATACTACATGCAACCTCACAATTCAAACGCTTGATGGCGTAATACCCTTGTCTATTATTCTACAAAGTAGTATGCCTATAATCAGTGAGAATAGTATTGAATTTTCATGTGAAAAATTTGAATATTCAACAGGTGTATGGACAAAAAAAGTATCTTTGAATGAGAAAACCAGCATCCTTCCTTTGGAATTTTCTTTTGAGCCAAAGTCCGATGGAAATTACCTAGGAATTCTTTGGTTGAACACTCAAAAATAGTCAGAAAATCGTTTTTTGACACACCAAAATATTGAATAAGAATAAACAGTACACATGATACCCATTTTCAAATCAGCACCTTTGTTGATCCTAATTTTGATCGGTTGTACGGATAAAAAAAACGAGCCTTCAAAACAGAAAGCTGGGACAGCACAAGAACCTATTCCGGTAGAAGGTATCGTTTTGAAAGAAGAGTCTTTTACCGAATCGCTAACTGTCACAGGTAGCCTGCTAGCCAATGAAATGGTTGAAATAGCTTCTGAAATACAAGGCAGAATAACTCATATACACTTCCAAGAAGGTCAAATGGTTTCTAAAGGACAGTTGCTGATAGAGTGTTATGATGCTGATGTTGTAGCTTCATTAAAAAAAGCAAGTGCCAATCTTGATTTAGCTGAAAAGGATTGGCAAAGAAAAAAAGAACTTAGAATGGCCAAGGCTATCTCTATAGAAGAATTGGAAAAAGCTGAAAATACCTACCAAGTTGCTCAAGCTGAAAAAGAATTACTTCAGTCCCAACTTGGAAAGCACAGCATTGTAGCTCCATTTTCAGGAAAACTTGGCGTACGTTCCGTATCTGTGGGTAGTATAGTAAATCCAGGTATGCCCCTGGTTAAATTATACCAGCTAGATCCCATTAAAATAGAATTTCAGGTGCCTGAGAAATATGCACCAAATATTAAAAATAATTCGACCTTTCAATTTACAGGAAGTGCTTCTTCAAAACCATATACAGGTACCATTAAACTAATTGATCCAGCAATAGATCCGTCGACACGCACACTAAAAATACGCGGCAACAGTCCTAATCCCGGTAGCTTGCTCAGTGCTGGGGCATTCATTTCAGTAACATTACCCGTTTACAATACACAAAAAGCAATTATAATTCCGGCTTCTGCGATCAATGCTGATATTAAGGGTCAAAAAGTGCTTTTGTTGAAGGAAGGAAAAATAAGTGCGCGATATGTTCAAACAGGTGCCAGAACTGAGGATAAGGTTTTAATTTCCGAAGGATTAGTTCCGGGAGATACCTTGATTACGGCGGGTTTGCTGCAACTCAAAGATGGATTACCAGCCACCTTAAAAAAGATGGACGAAAAAATATGA
>CAYUZA010000053.1:0-11486 GCA_964449535.1 uncultured Saprospiraceae bacterium | reverse complement strand
TACCTACACTATCTATAAATAGACCTGTCCTCGCAACAGTTATCTCAATAACTCTAGTATTATTTGGAATAATTGGTTACCAATATCTTGGAGTAAGAGAATTTCCCAGTGTAGACCCACCAGTAGTGACCGTCACTACAAATTATGCTGGTGCCAATGCAGATATTATCGATGCGCAGATCACCGAACCCATCGAAGCAGCTATTAGCGGAATCGCTGGAATTCGCAGCGTATCATCCATCAGTTCAGATGGTAGGAGTACCATTACTATTGAATTTAACCTTGGAATGAGCATGGATGATGCCGCAAATGATGTAAGAGATAAAGTATCCGGCGCAATCCGTACGCTACCCCAAGATGTAGACCCACCTATCGTTGCAAAAGCAGATGCCGATGCAAATCCTATAGTAGCTATTCTTGTACAGAGCAATAAACGCAATTTATTAGAGCTCACCCAACTGGGTAATGACTTATTCAAAGAAAGGCTTCAAACTATTCCCGGAGTGAGTCAGATCAATATTTGGGGAGAGAAGAGATATGCGATGAAGCTTCTTATAGACCCAATTAAACTGAGTGCATTTCAACTCACTCCACTGGATGTGCGCAATGCACTTTTAAAAGAAAATGTAGAATTACCCAGCGGTATAATTGAGGGCCGCGAAAAAGAACTGGTGATCAGGACTCAAAGTCGACTATCTACAGAGGAAGAATTCGACAACATGATTGTAAAGGAACAGGATGGTGTGCTTATTCGGTTCAAAGATATAGGGGTGGCCAAACTTTTACCTCAAAATGAGCGTGCAATCCTTCGTGGAAATGGGGGTACTCCGCAAATAGGAATTGCTATTACTCCACAGCCAGGAACAAATTATATCGAAATAGCAGACGAGGTTTATAAGCGCCTAAACCAAATCGACAAAGAGGTTCCAGAGGATGTTGTCTACTCAATTTCATTCGACGTTACTACCAACATACGAAAAAGTATTGTTGAAGTACGAGATACAATCGCTATAGCCTTTGGCCTGGTAGCATTGGTAATATTCATCTTTTTAAGAAGATGGCGAACTACACTGATCCCGGTGTTGGCTATTCCTGTTTCCCTAATAAGCTCATTCTTTATTATGTACCTTGCTGGTTATTCTATTAATATTCTCAGTCTTTTGGGAATAGTACTGGCAACCGGTCTGGTGGTAGATGATGCTATAGTAGTCTTGGAAAATATTTATAAAAAAATAGAGGAAGGCATCCCTGTTAGAGAAGCAGCCATCAAAGGTTCTAAAGAAATTTATTTTGCCGTGATTTCTACCACGGTTACCTTAATTGCAGTTTTTCTACCCATCATCTTTCTTCAAGGCCTTACAGGAAGACTATTCCGAGAATTTGGAGTAGTAGTAGCAGGTTCAGTAATCATTTCTACTATTGTATCACTCACCCTAACTCCTATGCTTTGCTCTAAAATGTTTCATCCCAAAGAAAAGCAAAGCTCTTTTTATAGATGGTCTGAAATGATTTTCAAAAAAATGGAAGATGGTTACAGGTCGACACTACAGCGATTTATTAAGGTAAAGTGGGCCTCATTATTATTACTTGTAGCATCAGGTTTGTCAATTTATTTTTTGGGTAAAGAAATACCAAGTGAATTGGCGCCTATGGAGGACAAAGGACGGTTCATGATCAGATCTACAGCTCCGGAGGGTACCTCATTTTTGATGATGGACGATTATAACAAAAGCATAATTGATCTGGTAGATACATTACCTGAAAAGCAAAATCTAATAGCGGTAACCTCCCCCGGTTTTGGCGCTTCCGTATCTGTAAATAGTAGTTTTGTGCGAGTAAACTTAAGCGACCCAAGTGTAAGGGTCCGCTCTCAATCAGAACTTGCGGATTGGGCTACTGCTCAGCTTAAAAACTATCCTATGGCCCGCTCTTTTGTCATCCAGGAACAAACCATTGGAGGCGGCCGCTTTGGAGGATTGCCAGTTCAGTTTGTATTACAAAACTCTAGTTTTGACAAGCTCAAACAGATTATTCCCGTATTTATGGATAAAGCAAGTGCTCATCCAAATTTTACTGTGGTAGACCTGGATTTAAAGTTTAACAAACCGGAAATCACCCTAGACATAGATAGACAAAAAGCTAATTCCCTTGGTGTATCCATTTACGATATTGCCCAGACCTTACAATTGTTGTTCAGTGGCCAGCGGTTTGGCTACTTCATTAAAGATGGTAAACAATACCAGGTAATTGGGCAAACCGACAGACCTTTTCGTGAAAAACCTGTAGACTTAGCTCTGGTAAATGTTAAAAACAATAAGGGACAACTTATCTCATTGGACAATTTGGTAGGCTTTAAGGAGACTATTTCTCCACCGCAATTGTACAGATATAACAGATATATGGCGGCCACTTTTTCAGCTAATCCTGCTCCAGGTGTATCACTCGGTGAAGGAATTCAAACTATGAAAGATATAGCTGCTGAAACCTTGGATGAAACTTTTTCAACAGATTTGGCAGGAGTTTCTAAAGAGTTTATGGAGAGTTCAAATACACTTATCTTCGCTTTTCTCCTTTCATTAATTTTAGTTTATTTGGTGCTTGCTGCTCAGTTTGAAAGTTTTATGGACCCTCTAATTATTATGATTACCGTTCCATTAGCCCTCACAGGAGCTCTACTTTCTCTTTATATGGCTGATATGACGCTCAACATTTTCTCACAAATAGGGATTATTGTATTGGTTGGATTAGTAACTAAAAATGGTATTCTCATAGTTGAATTTGCCAATCAACAAAAAGATCAGGGGCTTAATAAGTGGGAAGCTGTTTTAGAAGCCTCCGTACTTCGTTTGCGGCCTATATTAATGACAAGTTTAGCTACTATATTGGGTGCTGTCCCTATAGCTTTTGCGTTCGGAACAGCATCCACCAGCCGTACACCTATGGGCGCAGTTATTATAGGAGGTTTGGTATTTTCTCTGATTCTTACTCTGTTTATTATTCCTGCCATGTATGGAATGATGTCATCCAACAAAAAGCGTTTAAAAGCTGATGATGAACAATAGATTTCATTTTATATTTCTGATTTCAATATCAGTTTTACTTTATGTCTGCCCAGTGCGAGTCCATGCTCAGGCTATTCCTGTTTTAACCCTCCAAGAGGCAATAGAACGTGGAATTGCTAATAATGCTAATCTTAAATCATTAGAAATGAACCAAAGAATTGCAATGGTTCAAAATACTAAAGCTGCAGCAGGTTACTATCCTACTCTTCAATTAAATGCATCCCACACACATTCGTTGCTAAATACACAACTTAATTTTTTTGACGGAAGGGAAATCTCACAACGAGGAGCCTACTCCAACAACACAAATGCCGGGCTGAGCTTTGTATGGAATATTTTTGATGGCAATGGACGCTATCATCTAAAAAAACAACTAGAATGGGCTGAAGCCACCCAAAATTCCATCTATCTAGAAGAGGCTGAGCGCATTATGTATCGGATCGCATTGGCTTACCTGAATGTAGTTCGCCAACAAGAATTATTGGATCAAGCCATAAAACAACTCAACCTTTCTAAAAAAAGATTGGAATTGGTGATTTTTCTGGAAGAAAAAGGAAGTGGGAATGCACTTTCAGTACTTCAAAATAAGGTTAATACGGGTCAAGACAGTATTCAAACTCAACAAATTGCAATTGATTTGCGACAAGCCCGAAAATCTTTATTACTCGAGATGTCAGAAACAATTTATTTTGATTTCAACGTAGCTTTTACCCTCAATACCAACCTCACAGAAGAAAGTAAGTTGCGTTGGCTTCAAAATGCAAGTAAGAAAAACATCTCGTTGCAACGAAAAAGACTAGAAATCCTAGAAATTGAAAGCAGGAGTCGCCAATTAATGTCTGCGCGATTTCCTGAAATTAATCTAGTTTCTACTTTACAAACCAATCTTTCGAATAACCAGGCAAATTTTGTTATTCAAAGTAGCAATATTGGTCCAGCAGCAGGCATTACACTTACCTACCCTATTTTTGACAATGGTCAGCGCAAAAGACAAATTGAAGTTTCAAATCTGCAAAAAGACGCTCAAGTATATCAATTAGAACACATGAATAACCTGTTGAACAATCAACTTCAAATGAGCATAAGCCAATATGATCAGTATAAGCTGATGGAAATTAATCACCAGGATAATGTTCTCCAGGCGGACAAATTATTAAAATTATCCGAAGAGATGTACAGGATCGGTCGTATCACAGATATTGAGGTGAGAGAAGCACAGTTAAACGTATTTAGAGCTAACTCAAATCTCTTACTTAGCAGCATAATGAGGCAACAACATTTTGTTGATGCGGTTTTTCTGGCTGGTGAATTGCGTGAAAAACTTGCGGGGAAAAATTAATACGCTTTTAAAAATTATAATCTGGTGCAGGTAAAACTGTGCCTTCGCATAACCCAAACCCAATCCGTATATCTCCTCGTTCCGCTGCTGCCCGTAAGATAACTGTATCCCCATCCTGAATGAAACGACGCTGACTGCCGTCAGGCATCTCTACAGGGCGAGTCCCTTTCCATGTAATTTCTAGCATAGAACCTAAAGAATCTGTAGAAGGTCCAGAAATCGTACCAGACGCACACAAATCGCCCACCCTGAGATTGCAGCCTGTAATGGTATGATGTGTAAGTTGCTGTGCCATACTCCAATATAAATACTTACAATTGGATTTTGATACCGTTTTTACGTGGCCTTCAGAAGTTCTTACATCTACTTGAAGAGAAATATCAAAATGATGGTGTCCTTCATGCTTTAAATAGGGTAAAACCTCTGGTTCCTGCTTCGGTCCAGCAACCCGAAAAGGTTCGAGCGCTTCCAAGGTTACGACCCATGGCGATACAGTAGATGCAAAATTTTTAGCACCAAATGGACCTAATGGAACATATTCCCATTTCTGTATATCTCTTGCTGACCAGTCGTTAAATAAAATTAAACCAAAAATATAATCCTCTGACTGTTGAATGGGTATTGGGGATCCTAGTTCACTTGATTTTCCTATGACAAAACCCATTTCCAATTCAAAATCAAGTAGTCGACTTGGTCCGAAAATGGGACTTTCGGCACCATCTGGCATCGTTTGACCCAGAGGTCTTCGTATAGGCGTACCACTAACCACAATAGAAGAAGCTCGTCCATGGTACCCAACCGGTAAGTGCAACCAATTAGGAAGCAGGGCATTTGCCGGATCTCTAAACATTATGCCCACATTGGTAGCATGCTCTTTGCTGCTGTAAAAATCAGTGTAATCCCCTATTTTGACAGGTAAGTGCATGGTCACATCCTTTATAGGATGAAGAAATGCCTCGCTTTTTTCGGGAAGATTTCCATACCGAACTTGATCATCAAAAATATCAGAAAGTCTCTTTCTTATCTGATGGCACTTGTCCCTACCCAGAGCCATAAAATCGTTTAAACTGTCCGAATTAAAAATACCGTGAGGCAGATTTAAATCGGTAAACATTCCCATTTCATCCAATGCATGCAAATCAATGACATAATCCCCTATAGCGGATGCCAGGGAAGGCGCGAATCCACTTCGGGAAAAAACACCTAATGGAAGGTTTTGAATGGGGAAATCAGAATGCATGGGCATCGTAACCCATGATTTCAGTGTTGGATCATTGGCTTTGATCATAAATAAATTATAATACGTGAGAAACTATTCTGTAGATGGTTTTCGCATCGCCCATAGTATAATAGTGTAGAAGCGGAACACCTGCATTCTTTAGTTCTTGCGATTGGGTAATACACCATTGAATCCCAATTTCTTTTACTTGTTCATCGTCTTTTGCATTTTCGAGCGCTCGTGCTAGGTCTTCAGGTAAATCAACATGAAAAAGCCTAGGCAAGGCATTGATTTGATATTTTCGGGTAATTGGCTTAAGCCCTGGTACAATAGGTACCGTGATCCCCTCTTGACGACAGGCATTCACATAATCAAAGTACTTTTTATTGTCAAAGAACATTTGCGTTACAATATATTCTGCTCCGGCTTCTACCTTCATCTTTGCATACTTCAAGTCCGACATTAAATTGGGCGCTTCAAAATGCTTCTCAGGGTATCCAGCTACCCCAATGCAAAAATCAGTTGGCACCCCATTTTCTATATTTTCATCCAAATAAATACCTTGATTCATTGCATTTACTTGTCTTACCAAATCCACTGCATAGGAGTGTCCTCCTTCAGTTGGTACAAAACGACCTTCAAATCGAGAGGCATCACCTCGCAGTACCAAAACATTTTTGATATTGAGAAAATTGAGCTCAATGAGTACATTTTCCGTATCCTCTTGAGTAAAACCACCACAAATAAGATGAGGGACGGCTTCAACGCCATATTTGGTCATGATACCAAAACAAATTCCCACTGTCCCAGGTCTCTTTCGAATAGATGTCTTTTCATAATAACCCGTCTCTTTACGCTTATATATATATTCTTCCCTATGATAGGTTACGTCTATGAAAGGCGGATTAAACTCCATCAAAGGATCAAGTGTATTAAAAATGGTTTGGATACTGCCCCCTTTTAAGGGAGGAAGTATTTCAAATGACACATCTGTCTTTGATGAAGGTTTAGAAAAATAAGTACTTATTTTCATACAGAACTCATCCGATTAATGATACAAAGATAAGTCATCCAAATGGATTATGAAGTCCTAGTCGTTGCAGATTGATACTGGGCTTCCTTGTTTAGCAATTCAATCGTGTGTAAAGTACTTGAAATGGTAGCTAATAATGGAGCTATTAATAATCCAACAAAAGGTATTGCTAATATTAATAAAAAAATAAAGCCATTGCCTATCGCAGCTCCAGCGTTAGCCTTCATAAACCTCCATGACCCACTGATACCTTTATAACGCTCAAGTGTATAATCCATATTAGATGCACCAGCAAAGAAAGACTGAATGCCAAATACAATCGGACCTGTTAAAAGTGCCATTCCTGGGATTAAGGAAAGTACTGTGAAAAATATAATCCATCCCATTTCTCTAATGAATAACATAACGGAAACAGCAATACCCCTTGACCAGTCCTTGAGCATAGAAGCTGCACTGAATTTTTCTCTTTGAGAGCTTGCATTTACTCCTTTTAAAATTTTCTCAACATGGTGCGATACCTTACTCATAAATGGAAAACTAATAACCAAAACCACGTATCTAAAGAAAACCAAACTCAAAAAACCAAATGTTAACAAAGCACTCCACCATAATACGGTAAATACCCATGGCCACAAATCCCACAATTCAAGTTTGTTCCATATCCAAGACGTTATTACATCATGCAGTTTGTATAAACCCAGTCCAAGAAATATGGCTGCGGCTAATGTAGCGAAAAAAGGAATCCATAGAAACCGCCATAGTTTGTGTAAATTGGCAAATTGCCACGCCTCTGCCCACAATATTAACGCCCTGTAAAATGCTTTCATAGCTTATAATTTAGTGTAAGACAAAAGTCGTTTTACAGAATACTTGCCACTTCCATTGACCATGATAATTAACAAGCCTCCCATGATGGCTAAATTTTTCATAAAATGCATGCCATTGATACGACGTATAGGATGTGGATCGTCCCAAAATGAATATAGCACCAATGTAACTATCATGTAGTAAATAAATAACATACTGGCACCAAACCTTGCCTGAAAACCAATCAATACAAAAATACCCCCGAGTAAAAGGCCTACAATTGAAGTAATTAACAGCGTATCTTGATTCCATGTAAGGCCATATTCCGTCATAGTTCTTTTTGTAGAATTGAAGAAGACCATAGAATCATAAGCCTCATACAAAAAGATTAGGGAGATAAATACCCTTCCCAATAAGTCAGCAATTTCTTTCATCTTTCTTTAAATTTTAGAACTTGTTCTGCTACCCTAATACCATCTAAAGCTGCAGAGACAATTCCACCAGCATAACCTGCCCCTTCACCACATGGAAATAGACCAGCAATATCTGGATGCATAAGGGTATTCGGATCTCTGGGAATTTGTACCGGAGCACTGGTTCGACTTTCAGTCCCTATTACTACCGCTTCGTTGGTGGCGTACAATGGCATTCGCTTACCAAAATAACGCAATCCTTCCTGAAGACGGCTGGAAACAAACGATGGTAGCAAATCAAACAATGGTGCCGCAAATAATCCAGGTATATAGGATGAATCCGGTAGAGAAGCCGACATCTTGCCCTGAATAAAATCTAATAATCGGAGCGCAGGCGCCTGTTGACTCCCGTCTCCTGCTGAAAACATAGCTTGTTCAACTTCGCGTTGAAAAAACATATGTGCTAATGGACCATGCTCATCATATTTTTTTAAATCTTCCGACTCTATAGACACGACCATACCAGAATTTGCATACGGGGAATCACGGCGAGAAGGCGACATTCCATTTACCACAATTTCACCTGGAGCAGTGGCTGAAGGGACAACCAACCCTCCAGGGCACATACAAAATGAAAAAACTCCACGACCCCTTACCTGTGTCACCAAACTATAAGCAGAAGGAGGCAAAAAATCGCCTCTTTTTTTCATCTTGTATTGAATTTCGTCTATGATTTCTTGTCGGTGCTCCACCCTTACGCCAAGAGCAAATGGCTTTTTGCGTAATGCAACACCCTTTTTGAATAATAATTGGTAGATGTCCCGTGCGCTATGACCTGTAGCCAAAATACAGCTGCTTGCAGCCAGAATTCTACCATCTTCAACTACCACCCCTTCAAAACTTCCATTCCTGGTCAAAATGTCTATAACTTTTGCATTGAAATGTACCTCGCCTCCATGTTTTTCAATGGTTTCACGCATGGCAGAAACGATAGCAGGTAATTTATTGGTGCCAATGTGGGGGTGTGCATCGACGAGTATTTCTGAAGTGGCTCCATGCTCCACAAAAGTGTGTAGCACTTTTTCAATACTACCTCGCTTCTTACTACGCGTATACAATTTTCCATCAGAATAAGTACCCGCACCACCCTCACCAAAACAATAATTAGACTCAGGATTGACTATACCGTCTTGTTGTATAGCTTTTAGATCTCGGCGTCTTGCCCTAACATCTTTTCCTCTATCTACTATGATAGGTTTCAGTCCCAAAGACAGCAACTCTAATGCAGCAAAATATCCAGCAGGACCTGCTCCCACGATAATTACTGGATCTTTATCTCGGGTGTATTGATAGGAATTTTTTGCGAAAAATTCTGGAGAAAAAGGACCAATTCGATATTTTAGGTGATAATGGACAGGTGGTTTTCGAGCATCAATAGATCTTTTCATCAAGTGATACTCGGGAAGTGCAGAGATAGAACATTGCAGACTGGCACATAACGCCGACTCAACCGCAGATTTATCCAAATGATCTCCGGGAAGCAAATCAATATCTATTTCTTTTACCACGCCACTTTTTTGCTATAATCAGCAAATATAATAGGTTTGCTGACCTGCAAAGATACCCTTAGTTATGTAATTCAACACCCTTTCTAGAATTTCACAAAAGCTAGAAAGTTATTTTTGAAAACCAATACGTTTACGATTAAATAATTCAGTGGGCTGACTCAGTTCCAAAAATTTAACATCTTCAAAGGTAATCTGTGTATTAAAACTCGGTTTTCTCTCATGTAAAGGTGTATTGGATATCCTCAAATGATGCTGCTTTAATACTTCGTGAACCACAGACCTCACCATTCGAGCATTACCAAAGTACTTATCCCGGAATCTATGAATATAGTGTAAATAGTTTTTAATGTGCTCTTGTGCCTTGGGACTGAGGTGATAATTTTCATCAGCGAATAAACGAAGTCCAATATCATTTAATTCATCTGCAGTGTAATCATCAAATCGAAATGTTTTATCAAAGCGGGATGCAAGGCCTGGATTCGATTTGATGAAAGTTTCCATATTATCCGGATAACCTGCTGCAAATACAAAAAACCTCCCGCGATCGTCTTCCATTCGTTTTAGGATAGTCTGTATAGCTTCACTGCCAAAATCACCTGAACCCGACATTCCATAAGAAACTAACGCATAAGCCTCATCAATGAATAAAACACCCCCTTCTGCCTCATCTATTTTTTCAGCTGTCTTAAGAGCAGTCTGCCCTACAAATCCCGCCACTAACCCGTGTCTGTCAGTCTCAACGATTTGACCTCTTTCTAATATACCTAAGGCTTTGTACAACTTGGTCAACAAACGAGCTATTGTGGTTTTTCCTGTGCCTGGATTGCCCACCAACAAAGTATGCAATGAAAATGTATTGAGTACATCCTTACCACTTTCTTTGTAGTATCGAATAAGTCTCACCATTTCCTGAATTTCTTTCTTGATGGAATCCATTCCTATCAAACCTTCCAACTCTTGATTAGCTTCTCTTAACAATTCTTCATCGATAGGTATATCTGGCAATCCTTTTTTTGATTCTGAGGCCAATTGAGCCATATCTAAGCCCGTTACCATACTGAGCTCCTCAGCGCTACATTGCTCAGGCTGTTCTTTTTTCATGAGCCGAAGGGCAAGCTTTTGTTTTGCCTTTTCTACCAAATCATGAACAAATCGAGCATTACCAAATTTGCGATCCCTTTTGCGGTATGCCTCGAGAATAATTTTATTTAGTGAAATTTTGGCATCTTCATTTAAGTACACTCCCCTTTCAGCTGCGGCATAATCAGCAATTCGTATTAATTCCTGAGGCAAATAGTCCTCAAAATCATAAAACAACTTAAATCGAGATTTTAAACCAGGATTGGAATCTAGAAAATGTTTCATTTCTTTAGGGTAACCCGCTACAATTACGATCAAATCACCCACACCATTACTCATTTCTTTGACCAGAATTTCCACTACTTCCCGACCAAAATCCTTAGTGTCATCATTAGCTCTGGCCAAAGAATAAGCCTCATCTATAAACAATACGCCTCCTCTAGCCTTCTCAATAGCCTCCTTTACTTTCGGAGCTGTTTGGCCTATATATTCACCTACCAAATCCACCCTGTCTACCTCTACAACATGCCCTTTACTAATAATTCCCATTTTATGATAAAGGGCCCCCATCATTTTAGCAATAGTAGTCTTTCCTGTACCAGGATTTCCCATAAATACAGAGTGAAAACTAGCCATTTCACCCTCTTCGATACCTTTGGATCGCCTTAAGTGCAAATATTGTATGTAAAGCATGTGATGCCTGATTTGCTCCTTTACATGTGTAAGGCCTATCAATTCTTCCATACCTTGCATCAATTGATCAAAGCTCTTCTGTAAATAAGCAGGATCTTCTTGGTGAAACATCAACATCCCAGCAGAATTGGACACCATAGAAATACCTTCTACAAATTCCTCCCCAACCTCAAATGGTATTATACCTACTACATGATCCATGAATACGACTTCGGCTGTGTAAAAACCAGCTCGCCATGATCCTTTAATATTACTACCCCATCCTGCTGTAA
>CAYUZA010000052.1:0-14964 GCA_964449535.1 uncultured Saprospiraceae bacterium | reverse complement strand
CTAGCGAGATTGAACAATAGATCTGAATTTGTTTTATCAAATACGCAGTATCTTGTTGGTACCGGTATTTCTATGAATGCTTTAGGACTAGCACAAAAAGTAGGTAAAAACGGAACTTTAGGTTTGTGTGTTGTAGGGATGAACTTTGGCGACATTCAAGTTACAACAACGGATCAACCAGAAGGGAATGGCGCTACTTTTTCACCTAGTTTCTTTAACTTGGGCCTAGCTTATGCGCATACTTTTGCCAATAAAGTAACAGTTGGTGTTCTTCTTCGTACTATATCTCAAACTACTGCTGATCTTAATTCGTTTGGAGCAGCTATAGATGCGGGCGTACAATATGTAACAGGAGATCGCGATGAGTTCAAATTCGGTTTGTCATTGCGCAATGTAGGTACACCTATGCGTTTTGGAGGTGAGGGTTTATCTACCCGCCGTCCCAATCCACAGGATGACTTTATTTCCTACCAGCTTACCTACAACACGCGTTCAGCTACCTTTGATTTACCTTCTTTATTGAATATCGGTTTGTCTTATGATTTTTACCTGTCAAGAAAGAATCGTTTGACTGCATTAGGAAACTTTACATCTAACTCTTTTTCCAGAGATCAAATTGGAGGAGGTTTGGAGTTGGGAATAAATGAAATGTTTATGCTAAGAGCAGCTTATGTTCAGGATATTGGTAATACACCTTTAGGACTAGAGTTGAGGAACATCTACACAGGATTATCAGCGGGCTTTTCTTTTGATACACCCCTTGGTAAAGATTCTGACACAAGATTTGGAATTGACTACGCTTGGCGTGCTAGTAATCCATTTAATGGAACACATAATTTAAGTGTTCGATTTGCTTTTTAATTGGTTAAATAACGTTGGAGAGTAAAAATGATCCTTTTTTGAATCATTTTTATCTTTGCAACGTTTATATAATATAAAGGCGTTTCTGTGCTCAGAGACGTCTTATTTTTTTATTAATAATCACCGTTAAAGATGAGTAATTATACGTATCTAACCCAGGGTGGGTTTGAAAAAATTAAGGCAGAGTTAGATGAGTTGAAAGGCAAGGGAAGAGATGAGGCTGCAAGGGCTATAGCTGAAGCCAGAGAAAAAGGAGATTTGTCTGAAAATGCCGAGTACGATGCCGCTAAAACAGCTCAGGGCATGCTCGAATTAAGAATTAATGAACTGGAGAAAGTGTTAGCTAATGCACGAATTTTGGACGAGAGCCAGTTGGATAGTTCTAGTGTATCCATCTTATCAACGGTTCGTGTATTGAATATGAAAATGAATAAAGAGGCTGAGTATACATTAGTTTCAGAGGCTGAGGCGGATATTAAATCAGGCCGAATTTCTGTTTCTTCCCCTATAGGAAGTGGCTTGATGGGTAAAGCTGTAGGTGAAATAGCTGAAGTTACTACACCAGCCGGGTTAATAAGTTTCAAAATATTAGATATTCGTATTGATCACTGATAATATGGATAGTATATTTTCCAAGATCATCAGAGGTGAAATTCCGTGTCATTTTTTGGCAGAGGATGATCGCTTTTTTGCTTTTTTAGATATTAGGCCTTTAATGTGGGGCCACGCCCTCGTTGTTCCAAAAAAAGAAGTAGACTATTTATTTGATATGGATGAGAGTGATCTTGGAGGTATTTTACTTTTTTCTCGGAAGGTCGCTAATGCTATTCAGAAATGTGTACCATGCAAGCGCATAGGTTTATCTGTTGTTGGGCTTGAAGTGCCACATGCTCATATTCATTTGATACCTATTCAAGAAGTGGGTGATATGAATTTTGGTAAGGAGCCCCTTGTAAATTCGCCAGCAGAGTTTGCTGCTTTGGCTAAAGCTATCCGTGAGTCTATGAATTGACTCGATCTGGATTAGCTATGAGAAATGAATTCCAGCTGTTGTATGTTTTACCTTGTTTTGGCGTCTTGAATTGAAAATGGTGACATATGGCTACACCGAGTGCGTCAGTGGCATCTAATTTTTCATTAATTACGGGGATTCTGAGTATGTGACTCAGCATGGCAGCCACTTGTTCTTTAGAAGCGTTCCCGTTTCCAGTGACAGATTGTTTTACGCTCTTGGGTGAGTATTCAAATATTTCTAGACCTTTAAGCATTGCAGTTGCAATGGCTACCCCTTGAGCCCTGCCTAATTTTAGCATGGATTGTACATTTTTACCAAAAAATGGAGCTTCAATAGCCATTTCATGTGGCTTATAATGGGAAATTACCAAGCTAATTTCTTCTGAAATCTGACGTAATTTTTGAAAATGCGGTTGACTTGACTTTATGGTCCAGTGTCCTAAATCTATGAGTTCAATATCTTGTTCAATGATACCAATGATACCATATCCTACTACGTTGGTGCCAGGGTCAATTCCAAGAATCACCTTTTGATAGTTTTTATTCACCGATAAATAGCGATCAGAAGCCGGTGTCATATGGTGCTTTAATTTAATATAATGTCAAAGATAAAGCCATTCTTTAATCTTTTCTTTTTTTTGAGTATCATTTGGCTATTATTGTTTCTTACAGGTTTGAAAGGCTAGAATATCAAAGTTTTATGGCTGTATTAAATGTGTGTTTAATGAGAAAGGCTCATGTCGTGTACTTACATCTGTTTTACCTTCGTTTTAAGAAAAACTTGTGTATATGAAAAGATTGGTTTGGGTTTGTCTGGTATTCCTAGCGTTAGCTATGGCGGCTAAGCCTGAAACAGCATCACCCCTTATGGAAGGGGAGGCAGATCCTTGCATGAGTGAGAACAAATCATTCCAGGGTGGAGAGGAGCTGGTTTATAAAATTTTCTACAATTGGAATTTTGTATGGCTTCCAGCAGGTGAAGTAGTTTTTAAGGTGAGTGAAACTTCTACAGAATATCAAATTGTTGCAACAGGAAAGACATATGCTTCATATGAGTGGTTTTATAAGGTCAACGACGTGTATCGGACTAGAATAGACAAAGCAACACTTCTACCAATTGTGTTTGAGCGTGAGATACATGAGGGGTCCTTTCGATGGTACAACAGGATAGAATTTGATCAATCAGCTGGTAGTGTGCGTACTTTGGATGGGCCTAATCGCAAGGAGGCTAAATGGACCACGGGGTCAATTTCGAGTTGTATGCACGATATGATGTCCATAATTTATCAACTACGTACGGTATCATTTAGCCAGATAAAGAAGGGAACTTCCTTTCCAGTGCAGGTATATTTGGACGGCAAAGCATATTCGCTTGATGTATTATTTGGAGGACAAAATATAGGACAATCTATAAAAGGATTGGGCGTATTTAATACGCTAAAATTTTCACCTGCGGTAGTTGAAGGTCATCAGTTCAATGAAGGAACTCGAATCGATGTTTGGGTGGGCGATGATGTGAATCGTGTTCCATTGTTGATTGAGTCGCCGGTTTCGGTGGGTTCTATTAAGGCGGTGTTGAAATCATACAAGGGTCTGCGTAATCCTTTGGTATCGCGTTGTAAATAAAGGAGAACGGGTTTTTATAGGGAGCACGTAAGTCTATTGAATTGCCTTATTTAATTTTTTTCAAGTGTGTATTTGAAGAAAAAAAAATGGCAAAATGGGTTTAAGTCCGGTTTAAACTTCTATTTTTACCCTATTACTTCACTGCTAAAAATAGAAATATGGATCAGACTTACCAGGTAATGTTGCTTTCATGGTTGGGTGTGGCGATTTGGGTGCTTTTTGTAATGTTAACAAACAGAAAAGTACACCCGAGAGCTTTATTTGCCCTTTTTATGGTCGAATTATGGGAGCGCTTTAGTTATTATGGAATGCGTGCCTTTTTGATATTATATATTACTGCGGACATTAGTAAACGTGGTTTAGGATTTGACGATGCTAAGGCATACGGTGTCTATGCTGCATATGGTGCACTTGTGTACCTTACGCCAATGATTGGCGGTTATCTTGCTGACAAAATGATGGGTTTCAGAAAGGCGATAATTTGGGGAGCCATGCTTATGGCGGCGGGGCAATTTACGCTTTCTTTTTCTACCATGGATAGCGAATTGTTGTTTTATGTGGGACTTGCCACTCTAGTTATCGGAAATGGTTTTTTCAAGCCTAATATTTCTAGTATGGTTGGTCGCTTCTATAATGAAGGGGATCCTCGTCGCGATGGTGGATTTACTATCTTTTATATGGGTATTAATATGGGTGCATTTTTGGCACCGCTTACTTGTGGCGTGATTGCTGAGAAAGAAGGTTGGGCATTCGGATTTTTGGCTGCTGGAATAGGCATGGTTGTAGGTTTACTTGCATTTCTTTGGGCACAGCGCAGTCAAATTTTTGAGGAGGTTGGCATAGCTCCGACTGAATCAAATTCTTCATCAATTATTGGAATACCTAGATCTATATTTCCTTATTTGCTGACTTTGGTTACCATACCTCTTTTTTATGTTTTGATCAATCAAAATGATGTAGTTGATTATATGCTTGGCATCATTGGAGTGGTAGTTATACTATATTTATTGGTTGATTCATTCAAATATGAAAAAGTTCAAAGGCAACGAATCTGGGTAATTGTAGTTTTGCTTTTGTTCACGACTATTTTCTGGACTTTCTTTGAATTGGCTGGTAGTGCTTTAAATCTATTTACTGAACGAAATGTGGACAAGAACTTTATGGGTATAGAATTTACTACCAGTTCTTTCCAATCTTTTAATCCACTTTTCATAATGTTGCTTGCGCCTGTGTTTTCGTGGATTTGGATTAAACTGGCTAAAATGAATCGCGAGCCAGCGGCTCCGCTTAAATTTTCAGTGGGTCTATTATTACTAGGTGCGGGATTCCTTGTTTTAAATCTTGGTAATGCGTCAGCTATGGCGGGTAAAGTAGCAGCTATTTTCTTGATATTACTCTATCTTTTGCATACATTAGGTGAGCTCGCGCTTTCACCTGTAGGCTTATCTATGGTAACCAAATTAGCACCTGCAAAAATTGTTGCCTTCATGATGGGGGTTTGGTTTTTGTCATCCTCTATAGCACATCAAGCTGGCAAACACATCTCAAAACTTACCGCAGTAAGCGGTGAAAATGTAACTGCCGAAGAAACTCTATCTGTTTCCATGAACGTATTTAACCAGGTCGGGTTGTTTGCTTTAGGAGCTGGTATACTTTTGATTGTTCTTTCTCCAATAATCACACGTTGGATGCACGGCATAAAATAAACCAAGAATGTGGTATTTTTAATACTGCTTTGAAATCAAAAGCCGGTTTGTAATATACAAACCGGCTTTTTTATGATTTGGAAACCAGCTTTTTCAATCTGTCGGTAGCTGCCAATATGGTCTCTTCCTTTTTCGCAAAGCAAATGCGCACCAATTTTTGATCTCTGCCTGATTGATAAAATGGGGATAAAGGAATGGTAGCTACGCCATGTTCTTTGGTGAGCCAGATGGCGAAGTCTGTATCCCTAAGGTCGCTGATAGCACTATAATCATACAATTGAAAATAAGTACCTGCTGAAGGCAGCGCGGTAAAGGGTGTATTTTCCATCTCACGATTCAATAGGTCGCGCTTCTCTTGAAAAAATGTGGGCAGTGATGTCCAAGGTTCATGTTTTTGCATATAAGCCGCTAATGCGTGTTGAACGGGGGTATTGACACTAAATACAGTAAATTGATGAACCTTTCGAAACTCTTGGGTCAATTCCGGCTGAGCTACCAGGTAACCTACCTTCCAACCCGTAGCATGAAAAGTTTTGCCAAAAGAAAATGCTACCAGCGCCCTGTCTTTCAAGGCTGGCCGGCTGAGTATACTGTGGTGTTCCTCTCCATCATATACCAGGTGCTCATACACTTCATCGCTTAACAGAAGTATATCATGCTCACATACCAGCTGTTCTATTTGATCTATATCTTCTTTTGTGAAGCGAGTGCCACTTGGATTGTGGGGATTGTTGATAATCAACATGCGCGTTTTATCATTCATCAATGAAGCTACCTCCTGCCAATCAACTTTAAATTCAGGGGCAGTCATTTCGTAAGATCGGACTATACCACCATTGACCAGAACGGAAGGGATATAGGAGTCATAAGCAGGTTCTATTACAACAACTTCATCACCTTGGCTAATGAGGGCGGTAATGGCCGAGCTGATAGCCTGAGATGCTCCAGTAGTTATGGTGATTTCGGTATCAGGATGTATGGTCGCCCCATAGATCTGATTTATTTTATGGGCAATACAATTACGCAGAGCCGGAACTCCAGCCATAGGTGCATATTGATTATGGTCATTTTGGATAGCGTCATTTACCAAAGCTTTTAATATAGGGTCAACGGGGTAATCTGGAAAACCCTGTGAGAGATTGATGGCTTTGTGCTCTGTAGCCAAACTACTCATAATGGTAAAAATGGTAGTTGTGGTACCTTTTAGTTTGCTCGATGTTAGTTTCATAAACTGATAAATTGGCTGATATTCCCCTAGACTTGCCTATTGTAATGTTTTATTAAAAAGGAATTGGATATTAATTTAGTAGCGCCTCGATTTGTAATGCGAGTTTATAATCTTTTTCGGTAACAACATTACCAGCATCGTGTGTACTTAAGCGAATTTCTACCACATTGTATACGTTACTCCAATTAGGATGGTGCTGTTCCTTCTCTGACAATAGCGCGACCTTTGTCATAAAGCCAAAAGCGTCTACAAAGTTTTTAAAAATAAATCTGGCAACCAGTTCCTGATCTTTTTCTGCAAAATGTATCATCATAAGGTAGGTTTAAAGATTAAATATACGAGTGATTCAGGAGATCTTTGTGAAAGGACTCCTTTTTAGGTGCAAATAATTTACATGCCTTTATTGGCACAGTAAAGGTTATTTCAGAATCGTTTGTTGTGCTGATGGATAGTATCCGATATCTGGTTCAGCTTGAACTGTAATGAAAAAGGGACCAGAAAACATGTTTTTTATTTTTTTTGACAAAAAAACATGAAAAGAATGCATCAACAATTAAGCTAGTTTATATATTTGCACCCGCTAAGATGCTAAAGGGCATTGAAGATGTAAGGGCGATTAGCTCAGTTGGTTCAGAGCACCTCGTTTACACCGAGGGGGTCGGGAGTTCGAGTCTCTCATCGCCCACCAGAAAGGAGTCTGCAAAGGCTCCTTTTTTTTTGTCTTAATAAACCCTAGCATTTAGCATTAATCGAGCAAGCAGCTGATTTTTTTCGAATTATTTCTAGGGCATAGACCCAAACAGAATTTGCCAATCTTTGTTAATAAATTGTTTATCCTTACATAATCCTTGGAATGCGGGTTTTGTGTTCCGTAACTTTGCGATAATTAATTGATTATGGCCTTATTTAGAATATTGATTTGTATAGGTTTTCTGGTGTTTTCCAAAGTTGTAATTGCCGGGGAAATAAAGGGACGAGTACTGGAAGATGGCACCCCTCTTCTGGCTGTAAATGTGAGTATTTTGGCAACAACACTTGGGAGTATAACAGATGAGCAAGGTGAATTTGTGATTTCAAATGTGCCCGCAGGACAGTATCGTTTAGTTTTTTCTTTAGTCGGATACCGCAGCAAAGAAATTTCAATAGCGCTTACCAATGATCAGACGCTTGTGTTAGATGTGTCCATGGAGCCAGATCTGATAGGGTTGGAAGCTGTAGTAGTAAGTGCAACACGCAATGAGATTCCGGTACACCGATCTCCAGTGATTGTAAACGTAATGGATGACCGTCTTTTTAGCATGACACAATCTATTAGTCTTGCTGAGGGTTTAAGTTTTAGTCCTGGATTGCGCATGGAAAACAATTGTCAGAATTGTGGATTTACACAGGTGCGCATGAATGGATTGGATGGTGCGTACTCACAAATATTAATTAATAGTAGACCGGTATTTTCGGCATTGGCTGGAGTTTATGGGCTGGAGCAAATACCAGCTAATATGATTGAAAGGGTAGAAATAATTCGAGGGGCCGGATCAGTTTTATACGGTGGAAATGCCATTGGCGGTACCATCAATATCATTACAAAAGATCCTGTAGTCAACAGTTTTGAAGCTGGAAGCAGTATGGCGTTTACTGGAGGAGTGGCTCCTGATTGGACTACTTCTGTCAATGCTTCGGTGGTGGATGAGGAGATGAAAACAGGTATGAGTCTATATGCGCTGAATCGTAATCGTGATTTTTTTGACGCAAATGGGGATGGACTTTCTGAGTTGACTAAAACAAGGAATACCACTTTTGGTCTGAATAGTTTTTATCGTCCTGGTAAAAATAGTCGTTTAGGTCTTAGTTTGTATCATATCAATGAATTTAGAAGAGGAGGTGGATCATTTGATTTGGAACCACATTTTGCTGATGTTGCCGAGCAATTGCAACATGCCATAAGCGGTGGCGGAATCAATTATGAGGTATCTTCAAGCGACCTTCGCAGCCGACTTGCTGTTTACGCATCAGCTCAGTCAACCCGAAGGAATAGCTACTATGGGGCTGGAGGTGGTCCGGCATACCGATATTTAGTAGAAAAAGAGGTTTTTATAAAGGGCCCTCAGAACGACGAGGATTTGTCAATGTTGGAACAGTTTAATACTGCTCAGAATGCATATGGTAGGGCAAGCGATGTTTCGCTGTCTGGTGGATTTCAAGTAAGTCATGCAATAACGCAGCGCTTTACTTTTGTGGGTGGATCAGAAGTACAGCAGAGTGCTACGTTGGATAATATACCTGGATATGCTCGTTCCATAGATCAGCGGGTACGCACCTTGGGTAGCTATATTCAATTGGAATATCAGGCTACAGATTACCTGACATTATTGGCTGGAGGCCGTTATGATTTTGTACATGTACGTGGTCGGTATCAGCTAGAGCAACAGTTTGATCAGCGGCAATCTAATCCATTTCATGTAGCTGTACCCCGTTTGAGTGCCTTGTATCGTCCAATGGATCACTGGAAGATCAGAGCGTCTTTTGCTCAGGGATATAGAGCTCCGCAGGCATTTGATGAAGACTTGCACTTAGAGACCGTGGGAGGTGCAGCCAGGGTCAATGTTTTGTCGGACAGCCTGCAGGTTGAGCGATCCAATAGCTTTACTTTGTCTTCAGATCTAGCCCATAGGATTGGTGCATGGCAGGGAAGTTTTGTAGTTGAGGGATTTTATACACGGCTTAACAATCCTTTTATCAATGC
Source organism: uncultured Saprospiraceae bacterium (assembly GCA_964449535.1). Taxonomy (GTDB): domain Bacteria; phylum Bacteroidota; class Bacteroidia; order Chitinophagales; family Saprospiraceae; genus SLDF01. Next base: position 5,789 of record CAYUZA010000052.1, on the reverse strand, counting down.
CAATCCTGAAATATTACCTTCCGGTATTTTTATAGTCACCAAGCGCAATGGAGAATCTGCTGTGGTAGCGGGTGCTAATATTGAATGGCGGGTAGCAGTATCTCGTAAAATGAATTTTCAGATGGGTCTAACCCTGCAGGAAGCTCGATATGCGACGGAGGAGTCGATTTGGCAGCCGGATGAAGTCGCTTTGGAAGAACAGCCAGGTATTGCTGAAGTAGTTACTCGCAATTTGTTGCGTACTCCTCAGGCATATGGTTTTGCAGCTGCCTTGTGGAAGCCGGTACCGCGCTTTACGCTAAATGTTTCCGGGACATATACAGGATCAATGGATGCACCGCATGTTGTTGGAACAAGACTTTTTCCGGAGACATCTTCTGAGACATTACAAGGATATACTGAAATAAAGAGAACGCCCGTATTTTTCGATGTATCGATGAAAGCTGCTTATGATATAAGGATATCTAAAGGCACATCGCTTCAAGTATATGCCGGAGTGCAGAATATATTTAATAGTTATCAGCGTGATTTTGATATCGGTGTAGATCGTGATGCGGGTTATGTATATGGCCCAAACCGTCCCTTTACGCCGTTTTTAGGTGTCAAGCTTTTTTATCTTTAGAAAGTCGATTTAGATTTAAATGGGTTGATACGATCGACTGGATATAATTTACGATTAAATACCAAAATAAGTGGGTATCTTTGCGCCCGTTTTTGCCTATAAATCAAATTTATGAATATTAGAAACATTGCGATCATTGCGCACGTTGACCATGGAAAGACTACCCTGGTAGACAAAATGCTGCTGGCGGGTAAGCTTTTTAAGTCACATGAAACGCCAGGAGAGCTTATCCTGGACAACAATGATCTGGAGCGGGAGAGGGGTATTACTATTTTAGCCAAAAACGTTTCGCTGACCTATAAAGACGTAAAAATAAATACCATCGACACACCAGGTCACAGCGACTTCGGAGGTGAGGTAGAGAGGGTTTTGAATATGGCAGATGGTGTTCTGCTTCTTGTCGATGCCTTTGAAGGGCCAATGCCACAGACCCGTTTTGTGCTTGAAAAAGCCCTGGCACTGGGTCTTAAGCCTATTGTGGTAATCAATAAAGTAGACAAAGAGAATTGTACTCCAGATGAAGTACATGAATCTGTTTTTGACCTGATGTTTCATCTTGATGCCACAGAAGAACAACTAGATTTTCCTACCCTATATGGTTCTGCTAAACAGGGCTGGATGAGTACCAGTTGGAAGGAACCAAAGCAGGATATCAATGATTTGCTCGACGCCATTTTGGAGAACATCCCTCCACCCCGAATATCTGAAGGGACTCCACAGTTGCTTATCACATCCTTAGACCACTCTAATTATGTTGGAAGGATTGCAATTGGAAAGCTATCCAGAGGTGTACTCAAGCCAGATATGCCTGTTTCATTAGTAAAGAAAGACGGTTCTGTCGTTAAAAGCCGTATCAAAGAGTTATATGTTTTTGAAGGTTTCCATAAAGTGAAAGCGGATAAAGTAGAAGCAGGTGATATTTGCGCCGTGACAGGTATAGATGGATTTGAAATAGGAGATACGATTGCCGATTTTGAACAGCCAGAGGCATTGGAGACCATTGCGATAGATGAGCCTACCATGAGTATGTTGTTTACGATTAATGACTCACCCTTTTTTGGTAAGGATGGCAAGTTTGTCACCTCGCGACATTTGAGAGAGCGTTTGGATAGGGAGCTGGAAAAAAACCTGGCTTTACGTGTGCATGCTACAGATAGTGCTGACTCGTTCAAAGTATTCGGCCGCGGTGTACTTCACTTATCTGTACTCATAGAGACTATGCGCCGAGAGGGATATGAGGTACAGATTGGTCAGCCACAGGTGATTTTTAAAGTAATTGATGGGGTGAAATGTGAACCTGTAGAGGAGTTGCGCGTAGACATTCCGGAGTTACTTTCAGGTAAAGCCATTGAAGCGGTTACCCGTCGTAAAGGGGTGATGTTGTCTATGTTGCCAAAGGGCGATAGGGTTTTGCTTGAATTTGAAATTCCTTCCAGAGGTATCATTGGATTGAGAAATTATTTATTGACCGCAACAGCGGGGGAGGTGATTATGTCTCATCGATTCAAAGAATATCAACCTTACAAGGGAGAAATCCCAGGACGTCAAAATGGGTCTCTTATTGTCATGGAGACTGGAACGGCCATTCCTTACTCCATAAATAACTTGCAAGATCGTGGATTTTTCTTCATCGATCCGGGTGAAGAGGTGTATGAAGGTCAGGTTATCGGTGAGCATTCGAGGCCAGGCGATTTGGTAGTAAATGTCACCAAAACAAAAAAGCTCACCAACATGCGGGCATCAGGGTCGGACGACAAAAATAAAATTGCTCCAGCTGTAAAATTTAGTCTGGAGGAGGCCTTAGAATATATTCAGGAAGATGAATATGTAGAAGTGACTCCTGCTTCCATCCGCCTCCGAAAAATATTGTTGAAGGAGCATGACAGGAAAAAGTCTAAGCACACTGTATTAAGTAATTCGCTATCGTAGACAGAAACAATAGTTACATGAAAGCGTACATTTTTTTCGGGTTCATCTTAGTTGGTCTGGTTTTTGGCTCTTGTGGTTCATCCGGTGAAAGTCAGGAGGCAGCAGCGGAAAAAGGTAAAATTACAAGCCTTTATGTCCGTTACATGGAAAAAGAAAAAAAGATAAAAGGAATTGCGGAATTTAAGGATACGGATTCAACAGGTAAAATAATACCTGATGCATCTGCCTATAAGATTTGGTTCCAGGGACGTGCAATGCAAAGTCTTGCAGAATATACTGGAAAAAACTACTATGACCTTGAGCTTGATCACGCACAACCGGGCGTGTTTGAATTTACAGTAGAGGATAGTTTGGGGAATGTTGCGGCATATCCAATTGAACTACAAATGCCAGGTGCCATCAGTGTAGAGGGTTTTAAAAAGGAGGCTGGACTGATGGTAAATCTCGATAAATTAATTCTGAAAGAAGGAGAGGATATTGTAGTTGTAATCACTGATCAAGGTGATCAGTCTGTTTCAACTATTATCAAGGGTCCTTCCAATGGTAAGGTACTCATCACTCAGGAGTCTTTTAATCAAATGCAAGAAGGTCCGTGTACCTTATATTTTGTCTGGAAAACAGCTGAACAGAAGCCTCAGACTAACGGCCGTTTGCTCATATTGGAGCGAGAGTATTTTATGCAAGAGTTGACAGCAGAGTTGACAAAATAGGAGCTTAAGTTTCCTGGAAGAGTTATGTTTGTAGCTTATTTATCTCTTTAAGCAGGACATTGTTATGGTTTAGCCATTATATTTGTGCCTTGAAAAGCTAAACCTGCTCATGCCCAAGGACAATTCCATCCAATCCATTCTCATAATAGGAAGTGGTCCGATTGTTATCGGACAAGCTTGCGAATTTGACTATTCAGGCTCACAGGCATCCAGATCCCTTCGAGAAGAAGGTATTGAAGTAACACTCATTAACTCTAATCCGGCTACCATTATGACGGATCCGGTGACGGCTGATCACATATATTTATTGCCGCTCACCGTTGAAAGCATAATCCAAATACTCGAAGAGCGCAAAATAGACGCAGTACTGCCTACTATGGGAGGCCAAACAGCGCTTAATCTTGCTATTGAAGCTGAAAATTTAGGAGTTTGGGAAAAGTACAATGTCCGCATGATCGGTGTTGATGTTCAAGCTATTGAGCGGACGGAAAATAGAGAATTATTTAAGCAGCTCATGCTCAATATTGGCATGAAAGTTGCCCCTTCTTTTATAGCGAATTCATTTTTAGAAGGAAAAGAGGCTGCGCAAAAAATAGGTTTTCCACTAGTGATTAGGCCTTCCTTTACTCTTGGTGGCACGGGGGGTGGATTTGTAATGAAAGAGGAGGATTTTGACGAAGCACTCAAAAGAGGACTAAATGCATCCCCAACCCATGAGGTATTGGTGGAACAGGCCGTTTTGGGCTGGAAAGAATTTGAGCTGGAACTACTCCGTGATAAATTGGACAATGTAGTGATTGTTTGTACGGTAGAGAACCTGGATCCCATGGGTATCCACACAGGTGACAGTATAACCGTAGCTCCTGCTATGACTTTGTCAGATACCGCATTTCAACAGATGCGGACGGATGCTATACTGATGATGCGCAGCTTAGGCAATTTTTCCGGGGGGTGTAATGTGCAGTTTGCCATGAATCCACAGAATGAAGAGTTGATCGCGGTGGAAATTAATCCGCGGGTGTCGAGATCGTCGGCGCTGGCGAGTAAGGCCACAGGATACCCTATAGCAAAGATTGCTGCAAAACTCGCGCTTGGCTATACCTTAGATGAGCTAAAAAACCAGATCACGGGGATCACTTCTGCCATGTTTGAGCCAACACTTGATTATGTAATCGTAAAAATGCCACGCTGGAATTTTGACAAATTTCCCGGAGCTGACAATATCCTAGGGTTACAAATGAAGTCGGTAGGGGAGGTAATGGCAATTGGTCGTTCTTTCAATGAAGCAATGCAAAAGGCATGTCAGTCGCAGGAGAACAACCGAATGGGTCTTGGTGCTGACAAAAAGGAATGGATCAAGACAGAGGATATATTGCAACGATTGGAACGAGCCAGTGATGATCGTATCTATAGACTAAGGGACGCACTGCGTCTTGGTGTACCCGAAAAATCATTACAGAAAATAACAGGAATAGATCCTTGGTTTATTCGGGAAATCAAAAAGCTGGTTCAATTGGAGGAGCATTTGATGCGCTACAATGTAGCAGAGGATATTCCAAGGGAATTTTTTGTGGAATTGAAGCAAAACGGTTATTCTGATGCCCAGATTGCATGGGTGATGCGTATTAATGAATCAGAGGTTACCCGACAGCGTAAAAAGTTAGGCATTAATCGAGTGTACAAGGTCGTGGATACCTGTGCAGCAGAGTTTGAAGCCAAAACACCTTATTTTTATTCCACCTTTGATGGGGAAAACGAATCTCGGGTGTCTAACAAGAAAAAAGTGATCGTGCTAGGTTCAGGGCCAAACCGCATCGGCCAGGGGATTGAATTTGACTATTGCTGCGTCCACGGACTGCTTGCCATTAAGGAAGCGGGTATGGAAGCCATCATGATCAACTGCAATCCGGAGACTGTGTCTACGGATTTTGACATAGCTGACAAGCTGTATTTTGAACCTGTTTTCTGGGAACACATCGAAGAAATTATTGACCATGAAAAACCGGAAGGCGTCATTGTTCAGTTGGGCGGACAGACGGCACTGAAACTGGCCGGCGACCTTTATAAAAAGGGCATTCCTATTATTGGTACCGACTTTCTGTCCATGGACCTGGCGGAGGACCGCGGTTTGTTTTCTGATCTACTGAAAGCACTTTACATTCCATACCCCAAGTACGGTGTGGCGCGCAATGCCGATGATGCCTTGGATCTTGCGCGAGAGATTGGCTATCCTCTCTTGGTCAGGCCTTCCTATGTATTGGGGGGACAGAATATGCGTATAGTGATCAACGATGCAGAGTTGGAACGATCTGTTCTCAATATTTTCAAGCACCACCCAGACAATCGTGTTTTGATTGACCAGTTCCTGGAGCGCGCCAAAGAGGCTGAGATCGATGCCATCTGCGATGGAGAAGAAGTACATATCATGGGTATCATGGAGCACATAGAGCCGGCAGGAATTCACTCCGGCGACAGCTCAGCGGTACTGCCTACTTATTCGCTTTCTGACGCGGTCATCCAGACCATGA
>CAYUZA010000051.1:0-15063 GCA_964449535.1 uncultured Saprospiraceae bacterium | reverse complement strand
GGCCTTAGATGCAGGAAAGCCCGAACCTTCTCAAGGTATTTTTTTCGATGGACAAGTATTTGAGGCTTATGCCTTTGCCTCTGGCTTGATTAAAAAAGCCAAAGAAGACATTATTCTGATTGACAACTACATAGATGAAAGCACCCTTACCCACTTAGCCAAAAAAGCGAAAAACGTAAAGGTGCAATTGTTTACTAAAAACATAAGCAAAACCCTGGCATTGGATGTAAATAAAGCCAATGAACAATTTGGGAATTTTGAAGTGCATGAACTCCACAGCAGCCACGACCGCTTTTTGATGATAGACCGCAAGGAACTCTATCATCTGGGAGCATCGCTCAAAGACTTGGGCAAAAAATGGTTTGCCTTCTCCCAAATGGAAGGCATTACAGAAACGATTTTGAATAACCTTTTAAAAATCAAAATCCATGAATAGAAACGAAATCATCCAATTTATTGAAGTAAATCATATTGACAAAAACAGCCCTGTAATTTTTACAATTATTGAAAATGGTCAAGAAATAGAATACAAAGGAAGAATTGAGTTTAATTTTAACGGTTCACCTGCAATTACTGACGAAAAGGTTGGTATAAGGATTCAAATGATAAAGGATGCTTCTGATATGCAATATGCAGGGGGTGTTCTATTTGATAATATAGTAAATATTAGAACCAATGACTGAGTTAGAAACTTCAGAATTGACAAACATTCCAATTCATTGGCAAGTTTCAACTATGGCTAATGAAACAGAGTTTATTACTGACTATGTTGCAAATGGAAGTTTCGCCTCCCTTGCTGAAAATGTAAATTATAAATCGGAGCCCGATTATGCCATTTTAATTCGACTAACCGATTTCAACAATAACTATAAAGGTGAATTTGTCTACGTAGATAAAAATGCCTATGATTTTTTGAAAAAATCAAAATTAGTTGGTGGAGAGATAATTATATCCAATGTCGGAGCTTACGCTGGAACTGTTTTTTTAGCACCAAATCTTAATAGACCAATGACTTTGGGGCCAAATTCCATTATGATGAATTTCAAAAATGGAAATACATTCTATTATCATTGGCTAAAAAGCCCAATGGGTAAATTTTTGCTGGAAGGAATTATATCAGGTAGTGCACAACCAAAATTTAATAAAACAACTTTTAGGCAAATGCAGGTGCCAGTTCCCCCACTCCCCGAACAAACCGCCATTGCCTCCGTCCTCAGCAGCTTAGACGACAAAATAGACCTGCTGCACCGCCAAAACGCCACCTTAGAAAAATTGGCAGAAACGCTGTTTAGGAAGTGGTTTGTGGAGGAGGCGAAGGAGGAGTGGGAGGAAGTTAAAATTACTGATTTGTTTGAAGTTCGAGATGGAACCCACGATTCACCAAAACAAAAAGAGTTTGGCAAAAAGCTTATTACCTCAAAACATTTGTCTAAGCATTCAATTGATTTCAGTAGTGCTTACTATATATCAGAGGAAGATTTTGATCAAATAAACAAGAGAAGTAAAGTTGATACGGGTGATATTCTATTTTCAATGATTGGAACGATTGGAATAATCTATCTTGAGCAATCAAATGATATAGATTACGCAATCAAGAATATTGGACTTTTTAAGACAGCTCAAAATCCTAAATGGAAATATTATACAGTATTGTGGCTAAAATCCGAGTTAGGGAATGAATTTATTCACGAAAATCGAAGTGGTAGTACTCAAGAATATATTTCATTGGGGAGTTTAAGAAGTATCTCCTTTTCAATTCCATCACATGATGTAGTTGAAGCGTTTAATGAAGTAATTGAACCGTATTTTGACAAAATAAAATCCAACCAAACCCAAATCCGCACCCTCACGGCATTGCGAGATACCTTGTTGCCGAAGTTGATGAGCGGTGAAGTGAGCGTGTCGAACTTTGGGGAGGTGAGGGTGTCGTAAGCGTAACCCTTGTGGTTGTCCCAAAAACAAAAGAAAATGAACAGATACAATCCAAATATTCACCAACGTAAATCTATCCGTTTAAAAGGATACGATTATTCGCAGGCAGGATTGTATTTTATTACGATTTGTTGTCAGGATAGGATTTGCCGTTTTGGTTCGGTTGAAAATGGGGAAATGATTTTGAATAATGCGGGCAGGATGGTCGAAAAATGGTATTATGAATTGGAAAACAAATTTCCCGATATCCGTTGCCACAAAATGATGGTAATGCCCAATCATTTCCATTGCATCATCGAAAATATTGGGACGGCCGTAGGGGCAGACCCGCGTGTCTGCCCTAATTCGGAAAACGTGAATTCGCATAACATGAATTCGGATAACATGAATTCGGATAATTCGCACACGAACAATTCGCATGCGAACCCAATAGAGGGCGAACACGAAGGTTCGAAACATCGGGTGGTGCAATGGTTCAAAACAATGTCAACAAACGAATATATCCGTGGGGTAAAAACATTGGGATGGCAACCGTTTGATGGTAAATTATGGCAACGCAATTATTACGAACACATCATTCGCAACGAAAAATCCTATCAAACCATTTCGGAATACATCATAAACAATCCTGCAAAATGGCAGGAGGGTAAATTTTATTCAGAATGACTCGAATAACCGAAAATACCATAGAATCCTTCGCCATTGAGCTGCTCGTAAAACTCGGTTATGAGTATATCTATGCTCCAGACATTGTACCATTCCCCTCCGATGGAGGGGTGTCCGCCGATGGCGGACGGGGTGGTCATGATACCCGCAATAGTTATGAAGAAGTGCTTTTGGTGAATAGGTTGCAAAATGCCGTTAAGCGAATCAACCACAGCATTCCTGCCGATGCACAAGCAGAAGCCATCAAAGAAATTCAGCGTATTGCTTCACCGGAACTGCTTACCAACAATGAAACCTTTCATCGTCTTTTAACTGAAGGCATTCCTATTTCAAAACGTGTTGATGGAGACGACAGGGGTGACAGAGTCTGGCTGATTGATTTTAAGAATCCGCACAACAACGAATTTGTTGTAGCCAACCAATTCACCATTATTGAAAACGGGAACAACAAACGTCCTGACGTTATTTTGTTTGTCAATGGAATTCCGTTGGTGGTTATTGAATTAAAAAATGCAGCGGACGAAAACACAACGATTAATTCTGCTTTCAAGCAAGTAGAAACCTATAAAGCCGTTATTCCAAGTCTTTTCACTTACAACGGCTTTGTGGTTATCTCTGACGGTCTGGAAGCCAAAGCAGGTTCTATTTCTTCGGGCTTTAGCCGTTTCATGTCTTGGAAATCCGCAGACGGAAAAGCCGAAGCATCACATTTGGTAAGTCAGTTAGAAACGTTGATTCAAGGAATGCTGAACAAGGAAACCTTGATTGACATAATCAGGCATTTTATTGTTTTTGAAAAATCGAAAAAAGAAGATGCCGCAACTGGAATCACCACAATTTCCACAGTTAAAAAATTGGCTGCTTATCATCAATATTATGCAGTAAACAGAGCCGTTGAATCCACTTTAAGAGCAACAGGATTTAATTCCACTCCGAAAAAATTCCCCTCCTCTGGAGGGGTGGTCGAAGACCGGGGTGGTAAAAATCGCAACTCAAAAAACTACTTCGAGCTCCCTTACAACCCAAACTTAAAAGAAAAAGCCCGTGAACTTAGGCAAGCTGGCAATTTGTCTGAAGTACTATTTTGGAATCAAGTAAAAAACGGACAATTCAAAGGCTTCGATTTTGACCGTCAAAAAATCATCGGTAATTATATCGTAGATTTTTATTGCAGTAATTGCCAGGTGGTCATCGAAATTGATGGCAGCAGCCATGACGATAAAGTGGAATACGACGCGAATAGAGATGCTTATCTTGAATCTTTAGGATTAACAGTTATTCATATTCCGGTGGTTGATGTGCTTCAGCGAATGGGTAGGGTGATGGAAATGCTTTATGACCACCCTGCCTTTGAACCACCCCGCCCGTTGGGCACCTCTCCAGAGGAGGGGAATGGACCGCCCCGTCTGCCTTCGTCAGACTCCCCTACGGAGGAGGGGAGTTTTGTAGAAGAGTCTCCGGAAAGTTACGGCTTGCCCGGAGTGAAAAATCAGCCTATTGGCGACAGAAAAGGCGGTGTAGTTTGGCATACACAAGGAAGTGGAAAGTCCTTGTCAATGGTTTTCTATACAGGAAAAATCGTTTTGGCGTTAGACAATCCAACTATCCTTGTTATTACCGACCGTAATGATTTGGACGACCAACTTTTTGACACGTTTGCAGCATCCAAACAATTACTAAGACAAGAACCCGTTCAGGCAGAAGACAGAAACCAATTAAAGGAATTATTAAAAGTGGCTTCGGGCGGTGTAGTATTTGCAACTGTGCAGAAATTTCAACCCGAAGAAGGCAATGTGTATGAATTACTCTCAGACAGAAAAAACATTGTTGTTATTGCTGACGAAGCACACAGAACACAATACGGGTTTAAAGCAAAAACCATTGATGCCAAAGACGAACAAGGAAATGTAATTGGGAAGAAAATCGTTTATGGCTTTGCTAAATATATGCGTGATGCTTTGCCTAATGCCACATATTTAGGTTTTACGGGAACACCTATTGAAAATACAGATGTAAACACCCCAGCGGTTTTCGGAAACTATGTGGACATATACGATATAGCGCAAGCCGTTGAAGATGGTGCTACTGTTCGCATTTATTATGAAAGCCGGTTGGCGAAAGTGAATTTAAGTGAAGAAGGCAAACAACTGGTTGACGATTTAGATGATGAGTTAGAGCAAGAAGATTTAACCAATACACAAAAAGCAAAAGCCAAGTGGACACAATTGGAAGCCTTGGTTGGAAGTGAAAATCGAATTAGAAACATTGCTAAAGATATTGTCGCACACTTCGGTCAAAGACAAGAAGTTTTTGAAGGCAAAGGAATGATTGTTTCCATGAGCCGAAGAATTGCAGCCGATTTGTATCAGGCAATTATTGACCTGAAACCTGAATGGCATTCAGAAGATTTGAATAAAGGTGTGATAAAAGTGGTAATGACTTCGGCATCTTCAGATGGTCCTAAAATCTCAAAACATCATACAAATAAAGAGCAAAGAAGAACACTTGCAGAACGAATGAAAAATCCTAATGACGAATTACAATTGGTCATCGTTCGGGATATGTGGCTAACTGGTTTTGATGCACCAAGTATGCACACCCTTTACATTGACAAACCAATGAAAGGTCATAATTTGATGCAAGCCATTGCAAGGGTAAACCGAGTTTACAAAGACAAACCAGGCGGTTTGATTGTGGATTATTTGGGCATTGCAGCCGACTTGAAAAAAGCATTGGCATTTTATTCTGATGCAGGTGGAAAAGGCGACCCGACTATTTTACAAGAGCAAGCCGTTCAATTAATGTTGGAGAAATTGGAGGTTGTTTCTCAGATGTATCAAGCCTGCCCGCCAAATAGGCGGGGCTTTGAATATGAAACATATTTTGAAGCTGACACTTCAAAGAAATTATCGCTGATACTTGCAGCCGAAGAACACATTTTAGGTTTGGAAGATGGAAAAAAACGTTACATCAATGAAGTAACAGCATTATCAAAAGCCTTTGCCATTGCTATTCCGCATGACCAAGCAATGGATGCAAAAGACGAAGTTTCGTTTTTCCAAGCTGTTAAAGCAAGATTGGCAAAGTTTGACGGAACAGGTTCAGGCAGAACAGATGAAGAAATTGAAACGACTATTCGCCAAGTCATTGATAAGGCATTGGTTTCTGAACAAGTCATTGACGTTTTTGATGCAGCAGGAATAAAGAAACCTGACATTTCAATTCTATCCGAAGAGTTTTTAATGGAACTGAAAGGAATGGAACATAAAAATGTTGCATTGGAAGTTTTGAAAAAACTTTTGAACGACGAAATAAAATCAAGAGCTAAAAAGAACCTCGTTAAGAGCAGATCATTTTTAGAAATGCTCGAAAACTCTATCAAGAAATATCACAACAAAATTCTGACAGCAGCCGAAGTAATGGATGAGCTCATCAAGCTTAGCAAAGAAATTGTAGAAACGGACAATGAAGCCAAGCACATGGGTTTGACAGACTTTGAATATGCCTTTTATACAGCTGTTGCAAACAACGACAGTGCAAGAGAACTCATGCAACGCGACAAATTGCGAGAACTTGCCATTGTGCTGACAGAAACTATCAGGCAAAACGCTTCCATCGATTGGACAATTAAGGAAAGCGTAAAAGCCAAATTGAAAGTAGCAGTAAAAAGAATATTGAGAAAATACGGTTATCCGCCTGACATGCAAATGTTAGCGACAGAAACCGTTTTAAAACAAGCAGAAATGATAGCTAACGAAATAACGACATAGCAAGTCATCGAACAAGTGTAAACACATTTGCAATTCGCATAAGACAACACACGCGCCAAAACTCGAAAAAGCCCCCCTCTCCCCCCTAAAGTACTTTAAAAATTCAAATTTAAAGTCATTCATTTCAGCTTTGAATATCACAGCCTACGATGATCCCTTTGAGCAGGAATAAAATGAGAAGGTTTGAAATTGTGGCGGAGGAAGGTGATTTTGGCAAAAATTTATCATGGAAACTCGAACCTGAATGCTAAGATCTAAAATGACGGATGAGAAAATAGGACATCCCACTGAAATCAATTCCAGTCTTTGATTGTTCTGTCAATCGCATCTCTGAGCTTTGTTGATACCCCTACCTCATTGGCAAATTTTTTCCAATTCATTACGGTTGATTCAATTTCTTCAATTATGACAGAGGCTCGTTTGCACTTGATTGATTTTCCTATCACCAACAAATCGTTTTTTGATATTCCTTTTCGTTTGCCGTTAATACTGAGTGCATGCTGACTTACCCATTGATGATCCGGTTTGTAGGCGTGGCATAAATCATATGCCGGCGCCAGTTCCCATTCACTATTCTTTTTTAAGCGAAAAGCAAAATTCTTGGTATGATCATCACAATTGCGCGCTATCACATTAAAGACCATTCTTCGAAACATCTGTTCTGCTTCAGGATAACTCAATTTTAATTCACGCATAGTTTGAAAGAGTTGCTCATAACTAAAACTCGTTACGGCATTGTAATCATAATGCTGAATAGCACAAAGTGTTTGAATATGGTGTTTCACATCTCCATCTTCTCTATCAAAGCGTTTGGTCATGAAATGTGCTCGTCCATTTTCCTCCAATAAGAGAGAAGGCATCATCTCAATACCACAAGCAATAGCCATGTTGTAATAAGCCATCTCCACTCTGCCATAGCCGGTACTGGCTCCCAACTGAACATCACTCACCCCATCCAGTTTAAGCAACCAGTGCTCAAATCCTTTCGGCGCATTCGTTTGGCCTGATCGTACTTCACCGGTCTTTCCGTTATATGCTATCACAGCTTTAGGTCTTGCTCCACCGGCCGATGTTCCGACCTTGAGTATTTCTATCATGGCCTGCTCATCCTCTTTTTTTAGATTGGTTTTTAGGGATGACTTTTGCGACAGTATTTTTTTTGCAATGTCTACCAGGCTATCCATTTCGATAGAGAAAGTACGCTTGGTTTCTTTCAGTGTTGCGGGCTCAAATTCCATGGCGCCCATTCCTCTTGTTCCAATAAAACAAAGCATCTCTACCGGATTCATGCTATTCGCAGCGCGACCATTTTGGGCAAGCCACACGTTGATTAATTGATTTCCGTATTTATCCGGAAGCACATCTGCCAGTAAACCTGGCATTCCCTTATGGGTATCAAAAGGCGAATTTCTTTCGGGCTTCAATTCCGGGAAATTGAAGATGCTTTTAGCTGATCGGATGGGCATTTTCAGCGGTGACAAATCCCAATTCTTGTTTTTGAAATTAGAATCAAATTCAAAGGTAGCCAAGCCAGTTCTGTCATCCCAGGCTACAGCACCTACTACTGCTCCCCATATTTTTACAAACGCTGTATTCATGTTTTACCAGGTTGATTTTTTAGATGAAGCGGATGGTGTGCCGCTGGCTCTTTTGCGTTTTTTTAGTTCCATTTTGGCCAGCTGTATCGGACTAATGGTTGGTTCAACAGAGAACACATCTAGTATATGCAATTGATCCAACACCCTTAATACCTGGAGCAAAGTGGCCAGTGTAACCGTCTCACCCCTTTCCAGCAAACTCAAGGTAGAGCGACTGATGCCTGCGGCATGCGCCAGGGCATTTTGTGTTTTGTTCAGCTCCATGCGCTTTTCCTTGACAAAACGACCAATGTGCTCCGCCAAGGCCTTATCGCTCATGGAACTCCAATTATGGTATGTTTTATCAGTCATAATATCTTTTTAAACCATTAGTGAATGACTTATGCTACAAAAATACGGATATTTTATAAATTAGTTCTCATAGTGTATTAGACATCATACTTTATTAGCCAATAAACAGCTTAATGAATGATTTATCATTGGAACAACAGCAAAAAAGCCTCCAATGGAGGCTTACGAATGGCTTCGAATGGGATTATCAGGAACGTGCAAAAGCCAGGAGTAAACTGTAATTGCCCTGGTCGGCTGCTTTTACTGTGGTGCAGGTAGATTTCTGCCAACCGTAGGGCGGAATTAAAATCTTCATCGGTACACATTATCCGGGTGGCAAGTCTAATTTGATTTTACTGGCAGCCTCTGCCAATACCATTGTTTTGCGGTTCTCTTCTTTCTGCTCTTTAGTAAGCTTGCCTTTCTCAGGCTCGGGTATCAGGTAGAGTTGCAGGTATTCGTAATCTCTTTTACCATCGCTGTAGTAATCAAGATACAGGCTTATTTTGTCGCCCTTTTTGCGTTGCCGGCAACAATTAGGCAACAGATATAGGTAAAAAAGTAGATTTGGGCAACAAAAAAGAGAAGGATAAATCAGCTAAAACCTAACAAAAATAAGCATTTATGAAACAAAGGAAAGATAGTTACTTTCCAATGCAAAAATCCCTGAAAATAGACTCCAGCAGATCTTCCGTTGAAATATCGCCCGATATGCTGCCCAAGTGGTGCAATGCCTGACGGATATCCATGGCTACAAATTCTCCGGAAATACCACTTTCTAATCCTTGCCGGGCAGATAATAGACTTTCTACCGTCGCCTCCAATGCTTGTACATGCCGCACATTCTGCACCACGGTCGAAGCCTCATGCAGTCTTGCCCCCAAGACCGTTTCAGCCATTTTTTCCTTTAAATAGGGTATGTTCATCTGGTGAATGGCCGATGCCATGATCAAATGAGTTGCTGGCAAGTATTCAGGGTGCACATATTCAGCAGGAAGAGCATAAGGATTTAAATCCATTTTATTGGCTACCACCAATACCTCCATTCCAGGCCGGTGCAGCCTACTCAGATCCTGCCACAACTCTGCTGGCGTAGTCTCTAATACATCAAAAATGTACACCAAAAGGGAAGATTGAGCAATCTTATCCAACGTGCGCTGTATGCCTATGGACTCTATTTGGTCCTCTGCCTCCCTGATGCCTGCAGTGTCGATAAGCCTAAACGATATACCTTCAATAACTAAATTTTCCTCAATGGTGTCCCTCGTGGTGCCTGCAATTTCACTCACAATCGCCCTCTCTTCATTCAATAGCGCATTGAGTAGCGTGGATTTGCCAGCGTTTGGCCTTCCCGCCAGCACTGTACTCACCCCTTCTTTAATAGCATTGCCATATCGAAATGACTCTATAAGCGGCCTGATGTGTTTAACCATTTCATCAATAAGTTCGCGAAGTGCCGTGCGATCTGCAAAAGTCACATCTTCCTCCCCAAAATCTAACTCCAACTCAATCAGACTGGCAAACTTGATTAGCCTACCGCGCAACTCACCTATCCAGGAAGAAATACCCCCACGAAGCTGTTGCATGGCCAGGGTATGGGCCTTTTCGTTGCCAGATGCGATCAGATCAGCAATGGCCTCTGCCTGCGTAAGGTCCATTTTGCCATGTAGAAAAGCCCTGAGGGAAAATTCGCCCGGCTCGGCCATACGGCACCCTTTGCGCAGACACAAAGACATCACTTCTTGCAAAATATATGGCGACCCATGACAGCTAATTTCCACACTATCTTCACCTGTAAATGAACGAGGAGCACGATAAATGACGGCTACCACCTCATCCAAAATCCGTCCACTTTCCTCCCTGATCCTACCAAAATGAGCTGTATATCCCGCTGCCTCCAATAATGAAGGCTTATCCAATAAGCCGGCCAGCAAAGGTATAGACGAAGACCCGGAGATGCGCAAAACACCTAGTGCAGAAGTACCGGGAGGAGTAGCCAGGGCAACTATGGTATCGCTAAGATTGGAAGTCATTTTTTAGCTTATTTTGGACAAAATTACCCTATTTGAGCGGGTTTATCGCACAAGGTTAGTACATGAATCATGCCACAATCCCAACTATTTTGAATAATTTAGCGTTATTATTAATATATTCTTGTCCCATGAAAGTATTAATGGTCTGTTTGGGAAACATTTGTCGCTCCCCAATGGCTCAAGGTGTTTTAGAAAAACTTAGCCAGGAAAGAGCCATGAATTGGCAAATTGATAGTGCAGGCACCAGCCATTGGCATGCAGGTGAAACGCCCGATCCAAGAGCTATTGCCTGCGCCCGGTCCTTTGGGGTATCCATAGAGCAACAGCGTTCTCGCCAAGTGACAAACTCCGATTTTGAGCGTTTTGATTTAATTCTGGCCATGGACAAAAGCAATTATCAGCATCTACAGCTACTGGCCCCCGCCAAAACAAAGCATAAAATAAAACTCCTATTGGACTATTGGGATGATGCGCCACTGCGCGAAGTTCCAGATCCGTATTACAATGATGCATTTGAAGAATCCTACCGCCTGATTGAAAAAGCTTGCTTACAGTTGCTGGAAAAAACGCAACAGCCACTATCCATTTAAAAAACAGTTAACGAAACGAAGGAACCGATTGTTTAAAATAAGCCTTTATTATCAGGAAGGTCGGTTGTGTGGAGCATAATGCACAAAGATATTAATCCATATCGCGCGAGCCATTCGGAATATGGGTACATACAGCAAAATCAATAGTATAAAGGTTGGAATAAAGGATTCAATAATACCTTTACCAAATACAAAAAGTCCAATTACCATTCCAGACAGCATTACAAAAGCACTCAGGGCATAGGCCACATACATAGCTCCCCAATAAAACCCGGGTTCCAACACAAACGGCTGCCCACACTCGCGACAATGATCAAGCATTTCGAATGGTTTTTTAAAACTCCAAACAGAGGTTTTAAATAAATCGCCAGAATGACAACGAGGGCATTTGTGCTGTATGATAGCATAACCCTTTTGACCCTTTTTGAAAAGCATAATGCATATTTATGAAACAAAGATACCATGAAGTATAACAACAGAATGTCATCTAAGTTACAAATACAGTTCTTCTGTGCCATCTTATCCACTTCATCAATACCCTTCACTCATTTTTCAAATTTCCTAATTTTCTAAGGAGCACTATTTGCCCCAAATGATAATAAGAATGCTCTATTACTCCTTCCAAATTTCGCCGCCATGTGCCATATTTAGGTTCAACAAAGGGTCCATCCAATTGATTTTGATCCATTTTAGATACCCAAAAAATAAAATTTGTGGCCGTATTTACAAATTCACTAACCAACGCTTTCCAATCCTCATCATTGTGCAGCGTAGGCATATTGAAACTATCTGCATCTCTTATGTCAAGACTGCCGCCTTGAAGCACTGCCAGCAGACCTTTTAAGTAATAAAGCAAATGATAAGTCAATGCAGCTATGCTATTACATCCCGATATACATTGAACAGCATTTTCTGCTGAAATGGACGTTAACTGTTCTTGAAGATTGGTATTGGCTATCCACCTGCCAGTCAATAATACCTCTTTTAGTCTGTAGCCTAACTCCTGACTATTTTCCACTATCAATTGAATTTTTTATGAGATCATTCAAAAAATATTAACCTCTGTTTCCAAATCAATCCCAAAGGTACTTTTCACATCACGTTGAATTTTATGGCATAACTGCAAGATTTCACCTCCACTTCCACCTCCATAATGCACCAGAACCAAAGCCTGATCTTTATGGCAACCCACTGAACCTTCACGTTTACCTTTCCAGCCACATTGCTCTATAAGCCAACCAGCAGGCACCTTGACACCTTCTTCCCCACCAGGAAAACTAGGTATCCCGGGAAACCGCTCTTGTAATTTCTCAAAGTGGCCAACGCCAATTACCGGATTTTTAAAAAAACTTCCTGCATTGCCCAATACCGAAGGATCAGGAAGTTTAGACTTTCTGATTGTTATTACCGCCTGACTAACAGATTGAATATCTATATCTTTGATTTGCATGGTAGCTATGGTCTCTCTAATGGCTCCATATCCAAGATGTAAGGTATGCGGTGTCTTGGAAAGACACAAAGTGACATACGCTATAAACCATTTGCCTTTTCCTTTACGTTTAAAATAGCTATCGCGGTAACCAAACTGACATTCTGCTGCTTCAAATTCACGTTTTTCTCCGGTTTCCAAATGCCAGGCTTCCAATGAATCAAAAACATCCTTCAACTCTACCCCATATGCTCCAATATTCTGAATGGGAGCTGCTCCGACAGAACCGGGAATGAGGGAGAGATTTTCCAGACCTCCCCAATCATGCTGTAAACAATACATTACGGTTTCATGCCAATTCTCTCCACCTCCTATTCTTACCCAGACCCGCTCATCCGTTTCACACACGAGCTCAATGCCCTTGACCTGATTATGCAGCACCGTTGCTGCAACATCACCGGTGAAGCAAATATTACTTCCACCACCCAGGACTAAATAAGGTCCAACCGAAACATTTCGAATGGCTTCAAATTCAATATAATTTCGGACCTCTGAAAAGTGCGATGCACGAATATCAAAGCCGAAGGTATTAAGTGATCGTAAAGAAACGTCGGTTCGCAAAGGCTGGACCATAACTGCATTTTCTGCTGTAAATATACGCTATGTTTTATTGTCCAAATTATGTACCAAAACCAACCTGGTTTTCATGACTCCTGGCAAAGAAAAAAATTTTGCATTCTGCCCAAACTGCCTCATCTTTGTATATATTTTCACAAAACAAGACCCACTTGAAAAAAAGAGTTCTCATCACTGGCGCTGCAGGATTTCTGGGATCCCATTTATCCGACCGATTTATTCGTGAAGGTTATCATGTAATCGGTATGGACAACCTGATTACCGGAGATATGCGCAATATTGAGCATTTGCTCCCCCTAAAGGAATTCGAATTTTACCACCATGACGTAACCAAATTCGTACATATTCCCGGGCAACTGGACTACATTTTGCATTTTGCTTCCCCTGCCAGCCCTATCGATTATTTGAAAATGCCCATTCAAACCCTTAAAGTGGGTTCACTTGGCACTCATAACCTCCTTGGTCTGGCTAAGGACAAAGGGGCAGTGTTTATGATAGCAAGTACATCGGAAGTATATGGCGACCCTATGGTGCATCCACAAACAGAAGATTATTGGGGCAATGTGAATCCCATAGGCCCTCGCGGAGTATATGATGAAGCCAAGCGATTTCAAGAAGCCATTACCATGGCCTACCATACCTACCACGGGGTGTCTACCCGAATAGTCCGCATTTTTAATACCTATGGCCCCAGAATGAGACTCAACGATGGCAGGGTGCTGCCGGCATTTTTTACGCAGGCTATCCAGGGAGAGGGGCTTACAGTATTTGGCGAGGGACAACAGACCCGATCATTCTGCTATGTCGATGACTTGGTCGAAGGCATTTATCGATTATTATTGAGCGATTATGTGTACCCGGTCAATATTGGAAATCCAGACGAAATTACCATTATGACCTTTGCTCAGGAAATTTTAGCATTGGTCAATAATCCTAAAGCTCATATTGATTACAGACCCCTACCTCAAGATGATCCCAAACAAAGGCAACCAGACATTAGTTTGGCCAAAAAGCTGTTGGGTTGGGAGCCCCGCGTATCCAGGAAGGAAGGCCTGGAAATAACCTATGGTTATTTTAAAGAGCGATTGGGCGTGTAATGATAGCTTCAAATACACTAAAAGCGATGCCATCACCGGAAGACATATGGAAAGTTCTTGAAAATGTTACTGACCCTGAAATACCTGTGTTAACCATTCAGGATTTAGGTATTATCCGGGATGTACAAATCAATGAGGATGGAATTAAAGTGGTAATTACCCCTACTTACTCGGGCTGTCCGGCGATGAGCATGATAGCTTTGAATATTCAAGAAGAAATGTTGGGTGCCGGATATTCCAATGTGACCATTGAAACTGTTTTAAGTCCGCCATGGACCACAGATTGGATGTCAGAAGATGGCAAAAATAAACTCAGGGAATACGGCATTGCACCGCCTTCGGGTAAAGCGAGAATTCATGCTTTATTGGAAGACGACCGACCCATGAATTGCCCGCAATGTGGCAGTGAACAGGTAGAGCTTGTCAGTCACTTTGGATCCACTCCCTGCAAAGCTTTGTACCGCTGCAACGACTGTAAAGAACCATTTGATTATTTCAAATGCCACTGATGGCTTGAAGAAAGAAGTTTTGACCTCAAAAAACTTTTCGTGCCAACTTGTCAATTTTATCCGCATATCCTTATATTTGCGCTCGCTTTTAAGAAGCAGGAACATTTGGCGTGGTAGCTCAGCTGGTTAGAGCGTCGGATTCATAACCCGGAGGTCGGGAGTTCAAGTCTCCCTCACGCCACTATATTAAGCCATCTCTCTCTGAGATGGCTTTTTTATTGTTGCACAAAAACACATGCGGACACTTTCAAAACCAGACTCTATAATAATTAATTAGATTATTCAACCTGGATTATTTGAGTACCCATCATCACATTTCTGGCCTCTCCACGATGCTGTACTGTCTGTGCGTTTAAAGCAGTAGTCATGGTTATTGAAATTAGCAAGGTGAAAGCCACTACTACACCTTGCTTTCCGAATATTTTATTTGACATATTGTGCCTATTAAATCTTTTAACCCGATCATTTAAAAG